>CALFCE010000330.1 GCA_937951215.1 uncultured Granulosicoccaceae bacterium | reverse complement strand
CGGCTGGCTAACCCGGGAGGATTAACGAGATATTAGAGCAGGCAGGCCCACCTCTTTAAGGACTGTGCTCGCCAACATCGTGCCGCGCCGGCCCAAGTCCGCTACGGTCAGTAGCGTGGTCATACGACGCTTCGACATCAGCAGAATCTATTCTGCAGGTGCCCCACCCTTGCTTTGGCAGCAGATTCCCGGGATGTTGTCGACCGGGCCCCCAGATAGCCTGGTAGGTATCCAAAGCCCTGCCCTTCTTCTGCAATATAACGAATACGCTTATCAGCAATAACCACCAGGCTGTGCTGAGCAACCACATCCAGCGGGGTGCATTAGTCACCCAAAAGCCTTGAATCACGGTAAATGACGCCAGCCCCAACGCGAGATATCCAACCGATTTGTGTACTTTTTCAAATATTCGACGCCTGTAAGTCATAGAGTAATGATGGCCGGACAAACTGCCGTCCGGGCAGGGGTCAGTTGGCCCACCTTTGCTGCCCCGGAGCAAGCCCAAAACAATTTGAAAACAACCCAGAGCCAATACGATGTAACCACAGACGCGATGCAGCTCTGCAGATTCTTGATGGGTCTGGTCAGCCATCCTTAGCAACAAGACAGCCGCTATGGTCAGCACAACCACCATCACCTGGCTAACCCAATGAAAGTGCCACCAGGTTTGATTATCCAATTCCCGCGGCCACTCCTGCCACGGCATCACTTTGAAAAAACGGGCAACAATGACAGCAACCGGAGCGAGAAAAATCCAGGAAAAGAAGTTGATTCGAGCATGCCAGGACTCCCAATCACTAATAGCATGTGGACGTGTGGAGTCCAACCCAGCCAGCAACCAATCGAGCATCGGACTACCCCTTCACTGCTCCGGCTGTCATACCTGTGATTATCTGTTTGGAGGCTATCAATGTGAAAATAATCGGCGGTATAGCCAGCAGCATGCCTGTTGCCATAATGACTCCCCATTCGATATTGAATTCACTGGTGTTGTTTACAATCAATATGGGTACAGTCTTGGTATCACGGTCAGCCAATGCTGATGCCAACAGATATTCGTTCCATGCGATACGAAAAGTAAAAATGGCAGCAGCAGCCAAACCGGGTTTGATCAATGGCAGAACGACCATATAAAAAACCTGGAACGGATTGGCTCCATCAACCCTTGCAGCCTCTTCCAGCGATCGCGGCACCTGCACGATAAAACTTTGCAGTATCCAGATCACAAAGGGGAGGTTCATTGCCACGTATATCAGGATTATGCCCGAGTGAGTTCCAGCCAGGCAGACATCTCCACGACCACCAAACGTATCGCGGATAAAACCACCAATCATACCGTCACGATCAAGACAGAAGGTGTTGTTCCAAAGCCCGAACACTGGCACCAGCAACACAGCAGGGGGGACCATACGTACAGCCAACGTTGCAAACGATACGGTGTCTCGGCCCATAAACCGGAAACGGGTGATTCCATAGGCAGCCATACACCCGATGACCAGCGTGAGAACAGTAGAGATTAAAGCAATAATAATGGAGTTCTTGAATGCTCCACCAAATCGAATGGCGCAGTAGTCGAGATGCTCGGGCTCGTACCACAACACGTCACACAATGCTGCTTCATAATTTTGTATGGTTGGCAGAAAAAACAAACCACTGGTACCCGAGATGATATCGATATCAAGCTTGAATGAGTTGACAAACATCAACACCACAGGCCCGATAGCCATAAAAATCAGCGTTCCCAACAGCGCGTAAAAGGCTGGATTCGGGCGGTCGTTACTTGCTGAAGACACGATCAAATCTCCTCTTTCGCAGCCATTTTCAAACGCTGCTCACGAATTTCCTGCCAACGGGAAAACCCGTACATCAGCATGGTAAGAATCATCAGCATCAACAAAAGATAATTGGACATGGCAGCAGCCTCACCCAGTTCGCGGAACTCCTGGGCAGTACGGGCGATGCGCAATGCCATGATCTCGGTGGACAAACCAGGCCCTCCTTCTGTCATAACAAGGATGACTTCCAGCACTTTGAAGGCATCTATCAAGCGCAACAGCATGGTGACTATCAGCACCGGCGCCATCAGAGGAAGTTTGATATGAACAATTTGTTGCCAGCCGGTGGCACCATCTATACGGGCAGCTTCCAGGGCGGAACGAGGGAGCGACTGCAATGCAGCCAGAGCAAGAATAAAAATAAACGGTGTCCACTGCCAGATGTCGGCGATGATGACCGAGAGCAAGGCATGATCGCCGAGCCAGTCAACGCGATCGATGCCCAACGCAGTTAACCAACGGTTAAAAGTACCGTCAGTCGGGTGGTACATAAACCGCCACATCAGACCTACAACAACCGGTGCGATCATCATGGGTAGGATAAACAGGGTTCGTAGAACAGACATGCCGCGAAGTTTGCGATCCAGCAAAAGTGCCAGTCCAACACCCAATATCATCTCGATGATGACCACGGAAAACGCGAAGGTCAACGTGACAGCCAGGCTTTCCCGAAAGGCCTCATCGGACCAAAGCTTGGTGTAGTTTGCGATACCGATAAAGTCTGATTCCGAGAGACTCTGACTCGGATCCCACTCACGAAAGCTCCCGTAAACCATATACATGAGCGGATAAAACAGCGCGACTGCCATGATAATCAGGGCAGGTGCCATAAACATATATGGCGTTAGCCTGTTCAGACGCTGCTTGTTCATGTCAGATCGCGAGAGTGCCTTGCTTGCAATGAAGTATCAAAATATGAAGGGGAGTCAGCTTCCCGCCCCGGGCCACGGCAAGTAGCAGCCACGGGGCAGGAACTTCAACGGCAGTGCCGGCTTACTTCCAGGTGTAGTACCCTTCAGCTTCCATCAATGCACGTGCGCGCTCGGCAACACCATCCAGCGCTGCCTGAGGATCCAGTCCCTCGGTCAGCACCTTGGACATGGTAGTACCGATATCTGCGTTGATCTTGCCCCAAGGTGGGATAATCGGACGCCAATCCGGATCAGCATGCTTTAGCGCTTCACCAAATGCCTTTGCAAACGGGAACTTGGCTTGTACTTCGGCATCTGCGTAAGTGGAGAAGCGAGACGGGTTACCACCGGCCATCGCAACTTTCTTGTCACCTGCTTTGGAGGTCAACCACTGCATCAACAGAAAAGCGGCTTCCTTGTTTTGACCGTTCTTCGGGATCGCGATACCGAAACCACCTGTCTGGCTTCCACGCCTTACGCCTTCAGGATGCAGTGCATAACCTACTTTTCCTGCAACTGAACTCTTTTCCGGATCTTCAAAACCAGGCGCGAATGCGATGGAATCCATAAACATGGCAGCTTTACCTGTTGCAAACGCATTGGCCGCTTCAGACGGACCAAACGCACTGCTACCTTCCGGACCACAGTCGACAATCGTTTTCAAGGCATTGGCTGCCTGTACACCAGCTTCATTGTTGATAATCGGGTTCCACTGACCATCAAACACACGTCCACCCAGGGGTGCCAAATGCAACAGGAATGCGTGACTGGCTTGATGACCAGAGGCCGCACGCGACGCCATCCCGCCCATACCGGGCTCTACTTCAGGAATTTTGCAGGTTGCGGCAAGAAGTTCATCATAGTTTTGTGGCACAGCAATACCGTGCTTTTCGAAAATATCTTTACGATACATCAGTACCGATGTTTCAGAACCCGAAGGTAAACCGAACAGAGAACCCGTTGCACCGGGGAGATAGCCTTTCACACCACCCGCAACACCAATATTCTGCACATAACCGTCGATCAAATCGGCAGCATCATAGTTTGGGTCAGACAACTTCGGATTCATAAAGAAACGAGCCAGATTCTCCAGCTGGTCTGCGTACACATAATCTGCTTTGGAAAATACAACATAAGCAATCAGGTCGTAAGCACCTTCATCCTGAGCCAACTCCAGGGTCTGGCGCTCACGCATTTTCAGGTAGGGAAGCATATCAACTTCAACTTCAATCCCCGTTTCAGCTGTAAACTCCGGCAATACCTTCATCACTGCTTTGTAATGAGGATGCGCGGGGAAATTCACAATGAGAGTCGTACCCTCATGCTCCGCATACGGATTGGCAAAAGCCGCCGCCGTACTGAGGGCCACGCCCACCAGTCCTGCAAGTGCAGGTTTTAACAAACGATCAATCATGTTTTCCTCCAGTCATGGATATTAAATGACGGTGCTAGATCGCACCCTCGGTTATACAGTCAAACAAATGAATACCGTCATCGCGCACTGTAAATCGCAGGGTTTCGCCCAATGCAATAGGTGTCTCCGACTTGACTTCTACCGTGACACTCTCCCCGGCGCAATCACAAATAAGAACCGATTGAGCTCCGATGTATTCAGATACTGCAACTCTTAAATCGATACAATGGCCCTCAGCACCATCTGGACTAAAGTCCAAATCTGATGGCCGAATACCAAAAAATACTTCTTTTCCCACAAACCCACGCGCACGATCAGCAAGCTCTGCCGGCAAGGCAATACGGAAACCCTCGCCCGCAGCAACTGTCTGGCCGCCTTCCGATTCGAGTACTGCCTTTAAAAAATTCATCGGCGGCGAACCAAGAAAACCGGCAACAAATTTATTAACCGGGCGCATGAACAATTCCTGCGGTGTTCCCTGTTGCTGGATATGTCCGCTGTGCATAACCACGATGCGATCTGCAAGTGTCATCGCTTCTATTTGATCGTGGGTAACGTAAATCATGTTCTTGCGAACTTTCTGTCGCATGATCGCCAGTTCAGCGCGCATCTGACCACGCAGTTTTGCGTCCAGGTTTGACAGGGGTTCATCAAAGAGGAAGGTCGCACTATCGCGTGTGAGTGCCCGTCCCATGGCAACACGCTGGCGTTGACCACCGGATAGCTCGGCAGGCTTTCGCAACAGGTATTCAGTCAGGCCCAGCATCTCTGCGACCTCGGCAACCTTGGCGTTGATCTCGGCCTTCGGGCGTTTTTCCAGTCTTAGCGCGAAAGACATATTTCGCGCGACGTTCATGTGGGGATAGAGCGCGTAATCCTGAAAGACCATGGCAAGGTCCCGATCTTTTGGCTCCAGATGGCTGATCCGCTGGTCATCCATGTAAATTTCGCCCGAGGTCACGGTTTCCAGCCCGGCAATCATACGCAGAGTGGTCGACTTTCCGCAGCCGGAGGGACCGACCAGAACGGTAAACTCGGTATCCGCCATCTCCAGATCAATACCATGCAAAACTTCTACGTCGCCGTAGGATTTAGTGAGATTTGCAAGCTGAATTCTGGGCATGGCAGCGTTGGGACCATTATTGATAGAAATCAATGTTACCGGTAACATTGAAAGCCAATACTAAAGAAACTTGCAGAATCTGCAAGGAAAAGTTCATTTTTCTATAATTATCAGCGCGTTCGAGTGCTTTCTCGCCACTTCAACTGGATGTTGATCGGCGTATGTTTGGGTATTCCTGCCTCTGCCAACAGCAAACGCCTGATCAGGCTGCCCGTCTGCTGCCCGATTTCACGTCCACCCAGCTCTACTGTGGATATTTTGGGTGAGGCGAATCGCGACATTTCAAAATTACCGAAACCCACCACGGCAATATCATTGGGAACATTTACTCCGAGCTCCTTCAGACCGGAGAGTACGCCAAACGCTGGTGCGTCTGATACGCAAAAAATACAATCGGCATCAGCAAAGTGTTCCTTGTATTGCATACCAATCAAATAACCGTCATGTATCGAAATGGGTGGTTTGCCAAAACGAACCTGCCGGTGAGGAGAAAGGTTGGCTTCCAGCATACCCTGCTCGAATCCGGCTCGACGCGCAGCCCCTCGCGTCCAGGCATCTTCACTCTCGCTAACAAAGGCAATCCTGGAATACCCCCGCTCTACCAGCGCCAGGGTCATTCGCTTGGCTGCATCCGCATTGGAAAAGCCCACGGTATAGTCAATTGGTTTTTCGGGAATCTCCCACTGCTCTATTACTGGAACATTGGCTTGCTTTAACAACTTGACGGTTCTTTGTGTATGTCCGTCAAACGGCAACACAATAACCTCAGGTCGACGTTTGAGCATTGACTCAATCAAGCGCTCCTCGCGCGAACGAGAATAATCGGTGTGACCAAGCAACAATTGCAAACCGATATCTTCAACCGATTCATTTAAAGCTTGTACTGATTCTGCAAAGTGCAAGTTGTTTAATGAGGGGACCAGCGTGGCGATAAAACCGGATTTGCGAGTTGACAGACTGCCGGCAGATTGATCCGGCACATAGTTCATTTTCTTGACTATCTCGAGGATACGAGAGCGGGTTTCATCCGACACAGGGCCATCGCTTCTGAGCGCTCTCGATACCGTCATACGAGAAACACCAGCCGCCCGCGCGACGTCTTCCATCGTAATGTTATCCAGAGTTTTGCGTTGATCTGCCACTATTCAGCCGTTTTCCCGATAAGCCTGACTAACCGTTTAAGTCGGGATAGTTAAAACCCGGGGACAGTATACCTGTTTAAATTTGGAGAAAATCGGGGGGCCGTAGAAAACCGGGAGGGATAAAACCGGGGGACATATATGGACGCTCCCGTGAATGCAATAGTGAATGAGGATCGGTTTGCTGACATATATCCGGCGTCTTGTTAGGACAGGTCAATTCTATCGGGCCTGTCCTGCGCCAAGATGTGTTCCGCACTTCACCACCTTTAC
>CALFCE010000329.1 GCA_937951215.1 uncultured Granulosicoccaceae bacterium | reverse complement strand
CTGTACGTCCGCCGATCTCCCCGGTTTATCAGGCCGGTATTATTACCGCTTTTGGCTGGCACTACCCTGTATACCAAAAACGCCTGCATCACTAAACTTCTCTGCAACTACTCAAACACAGGGAGGCAACAGCAGAAGGATTTGAAACAGGGACAGGAATATGCAATGGCTTGCAACAGGGAAGTATCACCAGACGGAATTGGGACAGGGAGCAGTATATGCAAGGAATTGCATTATGGAAGTACCATCAGAGGGATTTGGATCAGGGAGCTATATTGAAAGGGAATTTCAGAAGGGAGTTTTATTTAAAGGGAATTTTCAGGAAGGGGATGGCGGCAGAGTTTGTACAGGGAAAGCCATACGAAACCGCAAAAAGGATTTAACCCACGGAGGCTTTACCTCCGTGGGTAGACTTTCAACAACCTAACGAGCAACTAACACATTACATTTGGCTCGTTCAGCGACAGTGATACCACAAGAACCCAGCATCAACTCTCCACCCAGCGCATCTTTGGGACGACAGCCAAACACGATCAGATCAGCATTCCATTCGGCCGCAAAATCGACAATCTGTTGCGCGCGCTTGCCCGACTTGACAGTGATCTCGGGACTGGAATCAAAATACTTTGATCCCAATGCCTGCAGATCTTCCCTGGCCTTCTGCTGCATCTTTTTCTGGGCATCTTCCGGAAAGAAAGAGGCGAGCATCGGTGAGCTGTAGCCAGGCAGCACGGACAGCAGGTTGATCACGGCACCCGAATCGGCAGCCAATTGTTTTGCCACCGGACAGCTTCTGGCACCCGCCTCCGGGTTTGCAAGATCGATCGGTATCAATATTCGACTATACATTTGCAGCCCCCTCGGAATCCGCCATCGTGTTTACACCACTTTGACCAGCCGTTGTGGCTGGTTCGAGTTTTTTGCGTCTGCCGGACTGAAGCTTCCAGATTAACCCCAACAGCAACAGAGCTGGCAAGTACATTAGCTCCTTGGGTAATGAACCTCTGGGAACGGCTACACTCTGGATAACTTGATCAAAATCCAGACCAGCGGCCTCCGCAGGGCTATCAAAACCGACACCGTCGATGATGACCTTGTCGTCTTCCATCAACAATTCGAGCCCCGAGCTTTCCAGCCTTTCTTCACCCGTTGCACCGTCACCAACCGTCAGGGGTGCCACGAATGAACGCTCACGCCCGACATCATCTTCACCCAGCAGTCGCAGTCTCAGCGTAGAGCCCGGTTCCGCGTTCGCAAAGGTCTCGACAATATCAGCGGGTGCAGTATCGGCAAACGGTGGAGAAATCTTGTCCATCCAGAATCCGGGACGGAACAAGGTAAACGCAATCAACAGCAACGCCAGTGTTTCCCATAGCCGATTCTTGGTCAGGAACCAGCCTTGTGTCGCGGCAGCAAACAACAACATCGCGATCGTCGCAATAATAAACACGAAAATGCCTTGCGCCATATTGACATCAATCAACAACAGATCGGTGTTGAAAATAAACAGGAATGGCAGCATCGCGGTTCGCAAGCTGTAAAAGAAAGCGACAAATCCGGTCTTGATCGGATCACCACCGGAAATCGCGGCAGCTGCAAACGAAGCCAGGCCCACCGGTGGCGTCACATCCGCCATAATCCCGAAATAGAACACAAACAGATGCACAGCGATCAGCGGTACCAGCAATCCCGATTGTTGGCCGAGGGTTACAATCACAGGTGCCAACAAAGATGACACAACAATGTAGTTTGCTGTTGTTGGCAGCCCCATACCCAGAATCAGACTCAACACCGCTGTAAAGAGCAACATCAGCATCAGATTACCCATCGATATGATCTCGACCAGATCGGCCAGCACGAGCCCGACACCCGTCAGTGACACGGCGCCAACGATGATACCGGCAGTTGCAGTTGCGATACCGATACCGATCATGTTGCGCGCACCGGTGACCAGACCGTCTATCAATTCGTTGTAACCTTGCTTGAAGGTGGTTGCGAAATTGAACTTGCCACGGAACATGGCAAAAAGTGGTCGCTGTGTTATCAAAATAAACATCATCAGACAGGTTGCCCAGAATGCTGACAAACCGGGACTGAGCCTTTCAACCATCAGACACCAGATAAGAACGATAACAGGCAGAATATAATGCAAGCCGGAAAGGATGGTCGGACGGGGATCAGGCAGCTCCAACACCGGTGACTCTGGATCATCAATCTCCAGATCCGGTTGCCGAGAACACACCACTGCCAGCCCGACATAGACCAGCGCCAGCAGGCCGGCAATAGCCCAACCCGCGTTATCTCCCGCAACGGGTTTCAGCCAGCCCAGACCGTAATAGACAGCCAGTGCCAGCGCACAAAAAATCACCACACCCAACACAAATCTAGTCAGAGCGACCAACCAGGGCTTTGGTGGCACACGTCGAGGAAGCCCCTGCATGTTCAGTTTTTGGGCTTCCAGATGAACGATGTACACCAGCGCGATATAGGAAATGGAAGCTGGAATAATCGCATGCTTGACCACTTCAAAGTAACTGATGCCAACGTACTCGACCATCAGGAATGCGGCCGC
>CALFCE010000328.1 GCA_937951215.1 uncultured Granulosicoccaceae bacterium | reverse complement strand
TCTGAAGATATTTCCACCCCGGTACGTGCATCCACCCCACTGGTTTGACGTTCCATGGTGATGCAATTTTCAACCGGACAAACATTGACGCAAAGGTTACAGCCAACGCATTCCTCATCGATGACTTCAAACTTGCGCTGGCCGTTAACCGTATTGGTGATGGCCTGATGAGAGGTGTCCTCACAAGCGATATGACAGCGACCGCACTCGATGCACAGGTCCTGATTAATTTTGGCCTTGGAGATGTAGTTGAGATTCAGCTCCTGCCAATCTTTTACATTGGGTGTTGCTCTGCCAACAATTTCACTGACCGAGTTGTAGCCGGCATCACGCATCCAGTTTTCCAGACCACTGGTCATTTCACTGACGATTTTGAATCCGTAGGTCATCGCCGCCGTGCACACTTGCACGTTACCGGCCCCCAGTGCCATAAACTCGGCTGCGTCGCGCCATTCGGTAATGCCACCGATTCCCGAGATAGGTAGGTTTGCCGTCTCGGGGTCACGCGCAATCTGCGCGACCATATTCAATGCAATCGGTTTGACAGCTGGCCCACAGTAGCCTCCGTGCGAACCCCAACCGTCAATGGATGGCTCCGGCGACATGGTGTCAAGGTTGACACTGACGATGGAACTCACCGTGTTTATCAGTGACACAGCGTCCGCCCCACCCGCTTTGGCAGCCCTTGCGGGGTAACGTATATCAGTAATATTTGGCGTCAATTTAACAATGACCCCTAGCTCACTAACTTGTTTGCACCACTCTGTCACCATCTGGATGTAATCGGGTACCTGCCCGACCGCTGCACCCATTCCCCGTTCCGACATACCGTGAGGACAACCGAAATTAAGCTCTACGCCATCAGCGCCGGTGTCCTCCACTTTTTTCAGGATGTCTTTCCAGTTTTTTTCTTCACAAGGCACCATCAAGGACACCACCAGCGCTCGATCAGGCCAGTTCTTTTTAACCCGTGTGATTTCATCCAGATTGATTTGCAGGGGACGGTCAGTAATCAGCTCGATATTATTCAAACCCATCAAGGCCCGATCTCTGGAGAACACAGCTCCATAGCGAGGCCCGTTGACGTTTACAATGTGAGGATCCTCGCCCAGCGTTTTCCAGACCACACCACCCCAACCAGCTTCAAAAGCCCGGTTGACGTTGTATTCCTTGTCGGTGGGAGGTGCTGATGCCAACCAGAACGGGTTGGGCGACTTGATTCCAATAAATTCGCTTTGTAGATCTACCATAGTGATTACCTTTTGTTCCCGTCAGCCTCTCAGTAGCAGAGTTACCAATCTTCCTGTCGCTTACATCAGGGCCGCGTGAATGGATTCTGCCGCCACTTTTCCGTCCTGCACAGCTGCCACTGTCAGGTCTTCACCGAGATTAATACAATCACCGCCTGCCCAGATTTTCGGGTGGCTGCTGCGACGCTCATCATTTACCGGCACACGCCCATTTTCCAAAGGCAACAAATCCTGCTGCTGAATTGCAGGGCCAGCCGCCTGACCGATTGCCTTGAAAACGCGGTCGCACGGTAGTGTGATTGTCTCACCGGTACCGGACAGTTTGCCGCCCTGCTCTGCGGTATATTCAAACTCGACACCAGTCACCGTGTTTTGATCTTTTATTACCCGTAGCGGCTGCAACCAGGGCTTGATTGTTATGCCGTGTGTCTGGGCAAGATCCTGTTCGTGCTGACTGGCATTCATGTTGTCGATTCCGCGCCGATAGGCAATGGTGACGTCTTCGGCGCCAAGTAGTCGGGATTGCATAGCCGCATCGATCGCAGTCATACCACCACCTATCACAACCACCCGTCGCTGCATCGGTAATCCATCGTCGGCTTGCAACTGGCGCACACTTGAAATGAAGTCAACAGCGTCATCAACACCTGCGGCTTCTGCACCTTCAATGCCCAGAGTATTTACAGAACCCAAACCAATGCCGAGAAACACCGCATCAAAATCATCGATCAATTGTTGCAAGGTGATATCGACTCCCAGCGCCTTGCCAGTTTCCATTTTTATCCCGCCAATCGAGAGGATGTAGTCCACCTCACGTTGGGCAAAGTTATCCACGGTTTTATAAGCAGCAATACCATATTCGTTCAAACCACCCGGTTTATCGTTGGCCTCAAAAAGTGTCACGCTGTGACCATGAAGCGCGAGTCGATGTGCGCAGGAAAGACCTGCAGGACCAGCACCGACAACAGCCACCTGTTTGCCCGTAGCACTGGCCCGAGCATAAGGCTGTGTGCCGGTAGCCATTAGCGAATCTGTGGCAAATCGCTGTAATTCGCCGATGCGAACAGGTTGCTCCTCGGCCACGTTGCGTACACAGACTTGCTCGCACAAGGTTTCGGTCGGACAATCTCTGGCACACATACCACCGAGTATGTTTTCATCAAAAATGGTTTTAGCAGCACCTTTTGGATTACCACTGCTGATTTGCCGGATAAACAACGGAATATCGATACCGGTCGGACAGGCGGTCTGGCAAGGTGCGTCGTAGCAAAAGTAACAGCGGTCGGATTCGACACTGGCCTCATGAGCAGACAGTGGCGGACGCAGCTCGGACTGAAGCGACTTGATTCTGGCTGTCATAAACAACGGTTCCCGCGGTTGAAGGTCTTTCAGGGATATTTTTTTAACTTGTCATACAGGATTAAAGCAATATTTATCCAGTTGGTCAAATTTAATCCCGTAACCGGGGCGAGTGCGGCAAAATCCCAGATGTCTGGAGGGATGCGTAGCAATCCGGATTGGGCTAACTGGCCTTGCGACTGCTGCGGTTCGAGGTTTTGGAGAACAGATCTGCGAGTTGCTCGGTCATCGCATTGGCAAGCTGGTTTACGTCAAGAATGGTCGCAGCCCGATTGTAGTACTGACCGACATCATGGCCGATGCCGATTGCCACCAACTCCACCTGGGACTGGGTTTCCACTTGATTGATCACCGATCTCAGGTGTTTTTCGAGGAAACGGCCGGGGTTGGTGGACAGGGTGGAATCATCGATTGGCGCACCATCGGAAATCATCATCAAGATCTTGCGTTGCTCCGGGCGGGCCTTGAGGCGATTGTAGGCCCAGATCAAGGCTTCGCCATCGATATTTTCTTTCAACAAACCCTTGCGCATCATCAAACCCAGATTGCGTCGTGCACGCCGCCAGGGCATATCAGCTGATTTGTAGATGATATGTCGCAAGTCATTTAACCTGCCCGGGTTGGCAGGATAACCCGCCTTGACCCAACTCTCACGCGACTGCCCGCCTTTCCAGGCACAGGTTGTAAAACCGAGGATTTCAACCCTCACACCACAACGCTCAAGTGTCGAAGAGAGGATATCCGCACTGACCGCAGCTACCCGGATGGATCGACCGTGCATCGAACCGGAGTTATCCAACAGCAATGTCACCACGGTATCGCGAAACTCCGTATCGCGTTCCTGCTTGAAACTGAGCGGTTGCATGGGATCAGTCAGGACCCGTGTCAGGCGCGCACTGTCCAATTGCCCTTCTTCCAGATCAAAATCCCAGGAGCGGTTTTGTTGCGCCAGCAGACTGCGTTGCAATCGATTGGCAAAACGACCGATGGATTTTTGCAAATCACCAACATGCTGATCGAGGGTTGAGCGTAAAAGATTAAGCTCTTCTACGCTGCACAAATCCTGTGGCTTGACCACTTCATCAAACTCACGGGTAAAGACCGTGTATTCATTCAGGTCAGGGGACGCCTGCTTGCCACTTTGCGGGCGCCAGCTGCTGCCGGGTTCTTCAGTCTGCGATTCAGACGCATCCTCACTACTCTCTTCAGAATCAGCATCGTCAGTGCTGGCATCCTGATCGGTCATTTCCTGTTCTTGCGGGCCACCGTCCTCGGTTTCTGAATCTTCAGTGCCGGCGTTTTCCTGATCATCATCAGAATCACTTTGCTCTTCGGGCTGCTCATCATCGAATTCGGACTCGGCATCGACGTCTTCAATGTTGATGCGCTGCAACAGGTTTTGAATACGCTGGGCAAATTCCACCTGATCATCAAGGTTGTATTCAGCGTCATCAAGCTCTGGCACGACCACTTCGTCGAGCCAATCTTTCCATGGGGCCAATGCCTTTTGCGCGTGAGGCGGCAGCGGTCGTTGCATCACAGACTCGCGCAAACGCAGCGCGATAGCTTCCTCCATCGGTAATGACTCGCGAGTGATTTCACCAGCTGCTGCCACCCTGCGATAGTGATCATCCATACTGGCGTCGAGATTTTTTGCCACACCCTCGAAACGGGCTGCTCCATGAGCCTCACATCGTATTTGCTCAGCCATGGCAAAAACCATTTGCGCCGCGAACGCTTTGGGTTGCTGTTTGCGGTGGATGTCAGGGTCGTGGAGGTTGCGGTAGAGGCCGACAGAGTCACTGTGTCCGCGCGTCACTGCAATTTGCGCAGCACTCGGTGCAGGCGGCACATCGGCCAGCTGGGAAGCCCGGGCATCGAATTCGAAATCCCCTTCAACAAAATTGACATCAAGAGAGTTATCGCCGGCGACGGCTCTCGCACAGACAGAAACAGAACGCTTGAACACATCACGGTCTGCCACGGTTGTCGCAACATCAGCAGTGTCACCCTGGTCGGAAGCAGGCGCACTCTGCGCTTTATCCGCCTGTACTTTGTCATTCATGGCTGGGCGAATTCAGATGCTGTTATGAGCTGACGTACGCGGCGTCAGCTGCGACGGTTGTTTCGCCCAACTCCTCGCCAAACACACGCTGATAAAATTCGGCAATTATGGAACGCTCCGCTGAATCACATTTGTTCAGGAAGGTGAGTTCGAAAGCCATACCACGATCTTTAAAAAATCTGGAATTCTGCGTCCAGGTGATAACAGTACGCGGACTCATGACCGTGGCCAGATCACCGTTCAGGAAAGACGAGCGGGTCATGCTGGCCAACCGTACCATCCTGTCAACCTCTTGCCGACCTTCCTCGGTGTCCAGATGGGGAGCCTTGGCCAGAACCACTTTAACCTCCTGTTCATGCGGCAGGTAATTCAAAATCGTTGTAATCGACCAGCGGTCCATCTGCGCCTGATTGATCTGCTGTGTTCCATGGTATAGACCGGTGGTATCACCGAGGCCTACTGTATTGGCAGTGGCGAAGAAACGAAAAGCGGGATGCGGTGTGATAATTCGGCTTTGGTCCAGCAAGGTCAGTTTTCCAGCAGACTCCAAAACCCTCTGGATCACAAACATCACATCTGGTCTGCCTGCATCGTATTCATCAAAAACCAGCGCGATATTTCGCTGATACGCCCAGGGCAATATGCCATCCTGAAACTCGGTTACCTGCTTGCCGTCCCGCAGAGTGATGACATCCTTGCCAATCAGATCGATGCGGCTGACGTGACTGTCGAGGTTGATACGTACGCAGGGCCAATTGAGGCGCGAGGCTACCTGCTCAATGTGGGTGGATTTACCGGTTCCGTGATAACCACTGACCAATACCCGCCAGTCATGTACGAAACCCGATAGTATCGCCATCGTAGTACGCAGATCGAAAATGTAGTCGGGGTCAATCTCAGGCACTTGCCCCGAACGTTCGCTGTAGGCAGGCACTTGTAAATCGATATCGAGGCCAAAAGTATCCCTGACCGAAACCGTTGTATCAGGCAGCCCGGCTGCGCCGTCATCGGTCACGGATGTGTCGTTGTTGAGCATAAGTATCCTGTTCTGCAAAAATTATCCGGCCAACACTGACCAGCCCTTCGACAGGGGTTATCATCGAGAGAGTGGCCATGCGAAGGCCAGAGGCGCTAAGAGACAGGTTCGATATTAGTCGAAGCATATTGCCACTTCAATAGGCAAGCGGACAGCATGGCCGCGCTATGCGGCTGATAGCAGCCAGCATCGGAAACGTGTCACAACTGCAGCTTGTAACAACCGACAGAGGGCGGAAATCTAATGATAGGAATTATTTTCGAGGTTTGGCCGAAAGCCGAATACAAAGAGGACTATCTGAGTCTGGCTGCAGAAATGCGCAGCCTGCTGGAGGAGATTGACGGTTTTGTCTCGGTGGAGCGCTTTGAAAGTCTGACAGAGCCTGGCAAATTGTTGTCTATAAGCTTTTTCGAAGACGAGGAAGCGGTGGCGCGCTGGCGAAACACGATAGAGCACCGAAAGGCACAGGCCCTGGGACGTAACCAGTTTTTCGGAAAATACCGAATTCGTGTGGTTAATACCTTGCGTGACTACACCAAAGAGCAACGCGATCAGGTACCCCAGGACAGTATCGAGGCTCACGGCTAGCATGGCCAGTCAGCACGAAATTGTCGGCGAAGAGTGGAAGGCCCGAGCACCTGAGCTCGCCGAGTGGGCGATGGCGAACCTGGTCAATCGCAAAGATGTCTGGGGACAATACAGCTTGCTCTCGCCGGATGAGCAACGTCGCGAAAATCGAAGTTACAAAGC
>CALFCE010000327.1 GCA_937951215.1 uncultured Granulosicoccaceae bacterium | reverse complement strand
GGCGCGGGTCGAGCGGGTCGCGCTCGACCGAGTAGCGGAGTTTATACGCTAGTAAATGAGAAAACAGGGCGAGCCGCAACGCAGAGATTGCGTGCAGGATCGATTTTGAGATGGCTTCTAGTAGCCAGCTGCCGCACCATCTTTTCTGGGATCAGAACCGCCACAAAGTACCTTGTGTTTCCAGTCAATTCCGATTGCCTGCGAACCACCTATCGGGTTCTCGGCACCCGCCACAGCATGGCCTCTGTCCCGCAATTGCCGGCGTACTGATTCATCTATACCGGATTCAACTTCAACCGCATCAGTAAACGGGTCAGCCATAAATCGCGGCAGATCCTGAGCCTGCTGCACATCACATCCAAAATCAAATACGCGAGACAGAAATTGCATGTGACCCATGGCTTGATACTCTCCCCCCATCACGCCAAATGTCATATCGACGCGATCGTCGCTCGAGACCATACCGGGGATGATCGTATGGAGCGGGCGTTTTCCCGGCATCAGACAGTTGGGGCTGGCCGGATCAAGTACAAAGCCTTCACCACGATTGGTCAGTACTACACCACTTTCCGCCCCGGTGATGCCGCTGCCAAAGGGCCAGAACAAGGTGTTTATAAAACTGCAGACGTTGCGATCAGAGTCAACCACCGAGATATAGACTGTATCCTGATGTGGTTTGAGTAACGGTCCCTGCGGTGGAACCGTTGCTTTATCCAGTTTTATCGTACTTGCCAACTTGCGTGCATACTCGATGGACAGCAATTCTTCGATAGGTACCTGACTGTGAGCAGGATCGGCCAGGTAGCGTGTTCGCGCCTGATAGGCAAGACGACAGGCTTCAATTTCAAGATGAATCCGGTCCACGCTCATCGGCCCCTCGGGGTCGATATCAAACTCACTGATGATATTGAGTAGCAATAAAGCGATCAGTCCCTGCCCATTGGGAGGGCATTCATAAATGGTTCGCCCCCTGAACGTTGTGGTTATCGGAGTAACGTACTCGCCTTTAGCATTGGCAAAATCCTCGAGTGTATGCACGCCACCACGCTCGTTCAGCGTATTGACCAGATCATGGGCGATGGCCCCGCTATAAAAAGCATCCCTGCCCTCGTTTGCGATTTGGGTCAGTGATGTGGCCAGTTCGGCCTGTCGGAGCACCTCACCCACCTTCGGAATACGTCCGCCTGGCATCATGATGCGAGCCAGATTGGCATCTGATTTAAAGTGATCTGCCTGAGCTGCAAAATCTCTGGCTACACGGGGGCCGAGCGCAAAACCTTCTGACGCATAATGAATCGCAGGTTGTAACAGTTCTGCCAGAGGCAGTTTTCCATAATCTTTGTTCAGTGTGGCCCAGGCATCAACAGCCCCGGGCACGATGACCGCATGCGGTGAGGTACGTTCAAGCCGCAGATTGCGTTCGGACATCCACTGATGACTCAAACCAGCAGGTGCCCTGCCCGACCCGTTATAGGCAATCACATCCGTACTGGCGGCCGGAGAGTAAAGGCAGAAACAATCACCGCCAATTCCCGTTGACTGAGGCTCGGCAACGCATTGCACCGCACAGGCCGCAATGGCCGCATCCAGCGCATTACCCCCGGCTTTGAGGATATCCAGCGCTGCGGTTGTTGCCAGTGGCTGTGAAGTACAAGCCATCCCTCGCGCCGCATAAACAGCAGAGCGACCGGGTAATTCAAAATTGCGCATTGTCATTATTCTGATCCAGAGGGCTTTATCAGGATTTTGATCCTGAATGCTTGTCAAACGCCTGCTGCCGCAGGCTGGACACGGCATTGGCGTGGCCATCGAAACCTTCATAGCTGGCAAAACGATGGGTTTTAGGAGCCATTTCGGAAAACCCCTGTTCAGTCATGTGCCCTATCGAACTGCTCTTCAAAAAATCGAGCACCCCTAATGGTGACCAGGTGTGCGCAGCACCCGAGGTAGGCAGAACACAATTTGGACCCATCATGTAATTGGCAATCGATCCTGGCGCATGTTCACCTAAAAGAATTTCGCCCGCATGGCGAATGTGCGATAGATGCTCAAAAGGATGCTTTGACAATACCTGCAAATGTTCCGGTGCGTAGTCGTTTATGAAGCGATAGGCGGCATCTGCATCCGGTGCCAGCACAACCCCACCACGCGGGCCATTCAGTACCGTCGCTGAAAACCCGGACAGCGTTGCAGACATCTTTTTCCAGTAGCCGGGAATCTCACGGCGCACCTGATCGGCAAGCTCGGCTGACCAGGTCACCAGGAATGCAGAGCTATCGGGCCCGTGCTCTGATTCAATAATGATATCCAATGCAGCAATTGAAGGGTTTGCCGAAGGGTCGGCAAGAACGATCACTTCACTGGGACCGGCTGGCAATCCGGTATCAATTATGTCTCTGAGCAAGCGCTTGCCAGCTACAAACCAGGGGCTTCCAGGGCCCACAATCTTGCGACACTGCGGGACACTTTCGGTACCAAAGGCAACCGCTGCCACGGCCTGGGCTCCGCCAGCCTTGAAAACCTGCTCCACACCTGCCAGACGCGCAGCAACCAGTGTCGCAGCATCGACTTTTCCATCTGGCCCGGCCGGTGTGACTATTACTGGTAGTGGCACACCCGCGACCACAGCCGGTATCGACGTCATCAGGGTAACCGATGGAAAAGATCCCTTTCCGCGCGGTGAATACAAAGCGACAGAATCGATGGGGCTGTAACGCTCGCCCACCAGCACTCCCGGGCGAATCTCCTTCATCCACATTTCTTCCGGTTTCTGCGCTTGATGAAAGCGGCGAATATTGTCGGCAGCGTATTCCAGAACCTCTATCATCTTGCTGTCCAGGGAATCAAAGGCATCGTCAAAATCACTTGCACTAACTGCAATCTGGTTCGCTTGCAGTTCGGCTTTGTCGTACTCACGCGCAAAGGCGGCAAGCGCTTCATCACCCTGCTGCTTTACCGCTTCGATAATGGGCTCGACTTTGCCGACAAAAGCGGAAAGGTCATCCTCGGTACGTTTTAGCAGTGCATTCCTTTGATCCAGAGATAGGGATTCGAGCTCATACAGAGCAACTTCTTGCGTCATTACATACATCTTGTTTTTAGAGGAGCCTGCAATTCTATCGTATTCATGGATACTGTCGTATGATTAAGGCCTCGGATTCACTAGAAGCCATCTCAAAATCCCTCCACGGTCAACCCAATTTTCAGGATCAAGCCATGAATGAGAGTGCGTTTGTAAAAGTAGCCGTGTTTGGTCTGGGCGAAGCCGGGTCTCTGATCGCAACCGATTTGGCTTTGAGCCACCAGCAGGCCGCGAATAATGCGCCTGCCGCGCTCGAATTGCCTCCCCTGACAGTCACCGGATTTGATCCGGCCGATGTACCAACACCTGCTGGTGTAGAGCGATTTTCCGATCCCCAAAAAGCGGTTGAGGGGGCAGACTTTATACTGGCTTTAACTGCGGCTGCGGACGCTACCACAGCACTGGAGCAGGCTCTCGAGGCGATACCACCCAAGAGCGTCTATGTCGATTTTGCAAGCGCCGCAGCTTCTCTGAAACGACAATTGGCAGAAACGGCTGCCAGCCGGCAAATCGCTTTTTGCGATGTAGCACTCATGGCCATCATGCCCGGTAATGGCATAAGAGCACCGGCATTGTTTTCCGGTGATGGTGCCAAGGTCTTTGCCAGCCTGATGGAGCCCAGAGGAATGCCGGTCACCCTGGTCAGCGACCAACCTGGTGATGCCGCGCAACACAAACTGTTGCGCAGTGTCGCGATGAAAGGTCTTGCTGCCGTGTTGATAGAGGCGCTGGAAGGGGCACAGGCCGCTGGTTGCGCACCCTGGCTTTGGCAAAATCTGTGCGATGAAATTACAGCGGCAGACGCTACAGTTCTGGAACGACTGGTGAAAGGTACGGATACGCATGCACGCAGGCGGCTGCATGAAATGCAGGCATCGCTTGAACAACTTCACGATCTTGATATCGCTCCGACCATGACACCGGCCACGGTCGCGAACCTCGAAAAGGTATTACAGATGGGTATCCCCGAAATACCGGAATAATTCCGCAGCGCAACTTTGCACCCGCAGCACAACTGGCCGGCCGCAAGCCGGCCCTCGCCATCATCCAGTCAATCGATCTCGCTGACCTCGGTCACTTGCAACAGGTGACTCGTCCCTCCAGGTCTGCCGATCTTTCCGGTTTATCGGGCCGGTTTATCGGGCCGGTTTATAAGGCCGGTTTATCGGGCCTGATTTTCCGGCCTTCAGCCACCCGGTATTATTACCGGTTTTGGCTGGCACTACCCTGTATACCGAAAACGCCTGCATCACTAA
>CALFCE010000326.1 GCA_937951215.1 uncultured Granulosicoccaceae bacterium | reverse complement strand
CCCAGGATGGCCAGCTGCATCGCACCATACGCCATGCTGTCATCAAGCTTGCGCGGGGAATTGATATTAATGTTGGTCATCGCACAGGGAGTTTGCGGCAGATCATCCAGCGTTATACCCAAGGCGATGGCACACAGCTGCGCGGTATCAAGTACTCTGCCTGCACCAATGCCGGTTGCAAAAAACGGCTTGTCAGACAGTGTCAGATTAGCGAGTGTTGTATCGAGGTGGCGGGTATTGACGGGTAGGTCCGTCGGTGCGGTTGCCTGATTGCCGAAGAAGGTAATTACGTTGAAATATTGCCCCAGAGAAATCAGCTTTTTGTAGTCTTCGAAATTTCCCATGCGGCGCCCGTTGACAGCATCATGAACATTGGGTGCACCGGATACCAAACCAAAGTTAATCGTGTTGCCCCCGACCTGCAGATGGTTGTCGGGGTTACGAGCATGAACCTGAAATTCCGGGGGCGCCTGTGCCACCAAGGCTTGCACCAATTCACGATCCAGCCGCACGATTCCGCTATCTGACACCTCGGCACCGCCACGCCTGAGTACGTCCAGCGCTTGCCCACCCAGAACTTCAATGCCATGGTCTTCCAGCAAGTTCATGGAGGCCTCGTGAACCTGGGCAAGTTGCTCGTCATCCAGCGGCTGCAGGGGCGTGAACCTATTATGCAACCGCTGTCTGTCGAGCTGCTGAATAGCAGCATTGCTGACAGTTTGTTGCGCCTTGGACTGTCGTCGGCGACGCCTTGGTGGCTTGGTACTCAAAGCACCCTCCTGCGGATTCTATCGGGCGAAACAACTTGGTTATCCGCAGTCTACTCGCGCAGGCCTCCTTCTGCGACACTATTGCATCAAATGTCGCTCATAGAATTCAATCATCTGCCCATGCATATAATCGTGAAACGCGTGGCGGTCAAATCCATCGACATCCCCACAGATAAATGCATATTCTTCGGGGTCGGCTTTCTCGAACTCCTCCCGGCAGGGCATGATCAGGAAGGCAAAATGAGAGGCGTTCTCAACCAACCGTAAATCAGGCTTTTGCGGGAGCTGCGTGGCAAGCCACGCCGAGTTGGTTTGATGCGGAACGCTATGATCATGCTCTGCCGACCAAAGTTGAATAGGGGTATCAACCTCTGCCAGTGATTCTGCAGTGTAAGCAAAGCCAAGCCCGGGAGCTGCAATTACCGCCGCACTTACCCGGTCATCTTCACCCCACGCCGCAACCGGCAAGTCCTGAAGATCGGCTTTGAGCATGACATCTACCATGCCCTCTCGGCACACAAACTCACGTGGATTGCGTTGACAATGTTGTTCTGCATGGCCCAAATCCGGCACCGCTCCAACTACCCCCAAAGCAGTATAGCCACCTGCCGAGAACCCATATACGCCAATCTTGTCGACGTCAATGTGCTGCCGCAATTGATCATCAGCCAGGGCATGATCAATCACGCGACTAACATGGCGGGGACGATCCACGACCCACTTTGGCAATGGAGAGCTCATATCCGACCAAGTGTTGCCTGTGTGGCTGGGCGCAGCCACCACATACCCTGCGTCGGCCAGCGCTATAGCCGTATCCGCATGACCAGCATAAGACCCGCTATAGCCGTGGGAGATGATGATCAACCCTCCGTTGGCTTCACCCACAGCCGCTTCTAGCGCAACCGCCAACCCGTATTCCGTATTCGGTGTGGATGCGATCGGCTCATCGGTCGGATACCAAAACCCGACATTGATATCCGGATGCCCCTCATCTGCGACGGAGAGCTGACGAAACCCGGCCGCGTCAACTGAAAACGCAGCACCGAGCAGTACTGCAACAAGCAAAAAACTGTCAGACTTAACCCTCATAACAATGCACCTTTCTAATTAATGTGGTGCTAGTATCGTCCTAAATTATTGATTAATAGACCTGAAACATGATCAAGGCCGTACTGAATCGTGATCTAGCACCTCAGGCAGCGATTTTTACCCAATGATCCAATTTCCAGCTCCACTCATCGTATCCCTGGTGCTATTTTTGTTGGTGGCAGTGAATTGGTCTCGAATGCGGTCCACCCAGTCAGGACGGGCTTTTGCAGGCACATTGATGCTTTACGGTGTGTCGAATATCGGTATTGCGATCAGATGGGCCTACGACTGGATCGGCATCTTATGGTTTGCAGCCACTCTGTCAATTGCAGCATCTGCCCTGCTCTATCTGGCATTTGCAAGCCTTGGGCGGCTGGGCCCAGTTCTGGATTGGGCGCGGGACTGGATACACCTGCCCTTGATCCTGACGATCGCAATCTTCGGAATTCTGCATTCACCAATGGTGGAAGTCTTTCTGGTGGTGGCAAAGCTGGTCTACAGCCTGCTACTTATTCGTCTCGCTTGCAAGTCGGACTCCCTGCAATTGGTCCGATTGGGGGCCATGAGCATGACTCGCCAGCTATTGTGGATCTCTGCGATCATGCTGGTGATCAGCATCGTTGTCGATGTCGCGATCAGTATTGATTTCGCTTTGTATCAGGGTAGCTATTCAGAGCGGTTGGTTGGTATCGTCAACCTGCTGGTACTGACATTTATCGGTTGGGCCGCGGTGTTTGCCGGCAGCCGTCTTTCCAGTTCCGATGAAGAAACTCACGATCAGCAGAATACCGATAGCAAAACTATCGCAACAGCTCCAGCTGACGGCTATCCGGAATCCATCAGCGAGAAGACTCGACACGTGGCTGACAGTCAAACAGAACACACAAACCAAGCCACCAACGAAGATACAAAATCCGTACTGTACAAACTTGAACAACTGCTGGTCGAAGAGAAGCTCTACGCCGATACCGAACTCAATCTGCAGCGGCTGGCACGAAAAGCCGGGGTACCAGCGCGCACTATTTCAAAAGCGATCAACACGCACACCGGCCAGAACGTTTCACAATGGGTCAATCGGGCTCGTATTGAGGCTGCCTGCGTGATTCTTGAAAATGCCGAGGTTTCAGTCACCCAGGCCATGATGGATTCCGGATTCTTGACCAAATCGAATTTTAACCGTGAGTTCCGTCGCATCAAGGGCTGTAGCCCAACAGAATGGAGGGCATCAACAGACAGCAAAAACAATGCTCCCCGAACTGAATAATCTGGCAATGGCAAGAACCGGCGATAAGCCGAAACCATCAATCTTGAACATCCAGTTTCTGCGCAAACAGGGACATCAAGACCAACAACAAGCTAACGCAAAACAAGCCCGGCAAAGCCGGGGCAACGGTGGATGGCTCAGATGTGCTCAAAGGTGGGGGGTTAGTTTTACAAGTGGCGTGAGTACCAATCATTCACGAAACACGGAAACAAATTGATACGCAAAAGCTACGTACTCCGGTGATACTCTAATCCTAAAGTGAAGCCAAAACTCCACAGTCATGGTACCAGCAAGTAGAAGCAACGAAGTCGACATCATCCGGGTGGTTGCACTGGTGGGAATCTGCGTTGTGAACGTGCCTTTCTTTGCGTTACCGGAAATTTTTATGTTTGTGCCAGCTGATCAATGGCACAACCGGGCAGCGTCTTTTTTCGTTGAATGCTTCTTCTCACTCAAGTTTTTCACCCTATTCTCGTTCGTCTTTGGCTGGGGCATGTCACTGCAAGCGAACATAGCGCACGCAAAAGGGGCCTCTGCCAAAAATCGTTACTTCAAACGACTGGCAGGCTTGGCCATCATAGGCGTAGCTCATGTGGTGTTGGTTTTCAGCGGGGACATTTTGTTGCTTTATGCACTAGTCGGTGCCGCCTTGTGGTTGGTAAAGGACTATACGGTCGCAAACCTGTTGAAAGTCGCATGGGCATTTCTGGGTCTGAGTATGCTCGGTTTCATCACTACCGCTCTTTTGTTAGATGGCATGTTAGTAGACTCCACCGCAACTCGCAGTTCAGCGACAGTCGGGCTTGGAGGTAGCTATATTGAAAACCTGCAAACCCGAATACAAGACTGGCCCTGGTCATTCGGCTTTATTCTACTGCTGCAAGGACCGATGACCTGCGCCGCCTATACCGCGGGCATGGCAGCATCAAAATCCGGCTTTTTCAAACCAGACAACGCTGGCTTTGCCAGATTTGAAAGAGCCATCCCGCTATGCTTGATCATTGGATTGCCCGTGAACCTGCTGTTCGCGACAGTGGTCAGTGGGTTTGTTCCAGATTCGTACGCACTACTGCACCTTGTCGGGTTCGTGCTGCCAGCGATCGGGGCGCCGGCTCTGACTGCCGTGTATTTGTATACCGTTGTTTTGGTAGCCCGTAAATACCCGATGCCGACCCTGCTGACACTGGCCGGGAGAAATTCATTGTCGTGCTATGTCATGCAGGGGGTACTCGCTGGCTTGGTTTTTGGCGGCTATGGTCTGGGTTTATTCAATCATTTGGGACAACTGGCCTTGCTACCTGTTTCCGTTGTTATCGCTACAGTATCAATCGTGGTAACAGCGGCCTACGCCAACAAATTCGGGCGGGGTCCGCTGGAGCCCCTATTGCGCTGGTTCACAAAGTAATGACATCGGCTGCTCTATCGTTCAGCAGCCACGTTGACCATCCGCGTTTAGGTACAACAGGCACCAGGTGAGGTATCGGTACTCGATGCTGGCATCGCACAACAGGCTGCCGATTTGACCTGCCCATCAACCTGGCAGACACTAGATTTCCTGACAGCAGGTTTGCAGACAGCATGCTGATGTACAAGAGACACCAGCAATGCCCCCTTTTCCAGTATCACTGACTGCACAGACAGCTTAAAAAAAGGCTTGTTGTCGGGTGCAAATTCAAAGAAGAGCCTATCGCAGTCCAACGCCTTTATATCTTCAATGCCGAATGCCAACGCTGCTTTACCGACAATATCAAGAAACTTCCCGCTGGACATGTAACCTGAATCCCAAGCTGTTGCGTCTTGCCTTTTAGCCTGGTCAGGCTTTTCCAAAGAGGCAGCCAGCTCCTGATTCATGTTTTGCGAGCCGTCTAGAAGCTGGATAACAAACTCGGGCCATTGTTCGATAGTCGATGACCGACCACAATCGATTGAACTGACTGCGGTATGCCTGATTTCGGTAACGTGGTAGCCCGGTTTGATAAGCACATCACCAACACCAAACACTAAGGGAAGCTCAGGATTGCGCTGAAGAAAACCTTGAAGCTCACGAGTGCCGATAGACTTATTTTCACTGTTCATATGTGCTAAGCTTTATATTATGATATTTCAAGTATTATTGTAATATGAATGAAAGTCAAGCGATTGATGCACTCGCTGCGCTAGCGCACCAGACTCGTCTACAGATAATTAGGCACCTGGTGGTCAAGGGGCAAAATGGGGATTCGGCTGGAGAAATCGGGTCTGCAGTGGATGCTTCACCTTCCAAAATTACCTTTCATATTTCCGCACTTGAACGAGCCGGGCTTGTTGGTTCTGAGAGAGTTTCCCGACAAATCATTTACAGAATCCATTTCCAACAGCTTGGAGCCTTGCTGAATTATCTGGTTGAGGATTGTTGTGCCAATCATCAAGAACTACGCGGCTGTTGTAATGTTGAAACTGATAACTGTCGTAGTTCTGGATCCGATAAATAAAATGCTGTCAGACTGGACATCAACGTCATTGGGCGTATACTGACTATAATAACAGTATCATTCAAGAGAGCATATGAACCCCTCCCGCAGTTAAAGTAAATTCCAACTATTCAACATACAGGACGTAGGTGAATACACATGAAGGATCAAACCGGCACACAGGATAAAGGGCCAGATCAAGCAGCTGCACCAAGCAAGAACCCCTCAATTCCAACAAGCGAATCTTCTTCTGATAGTCAAACTCACGAGAGTCACAGACCCACTCGGCATCACTCTAAACCCCAACCTCGATACAGAGGTGTGTTGGGTGAGTATCAACGAGTGCAAGAAAGAAAAAACGACGTGGATCAATTGGATCGGGCGATTGGATCCCTCAACCAATCGGCCAATGCCACATGTTATAAAATGCTTTTGTTGATCCGGCAGTTTGACGAACGCAGTGGCTGGAAGGACCGCGGATTCTCGGATGGTGTAGCTTGGCTTAAATGGCGTTGTGATCTTGGTACCGGTACAGCCCGGGAAAAACTGCGTATATCACACGCACTAAAACATCTTCCACTCATATCAAAAACATTCTCGGAAGGCCGCCTTTCCTACTCAAAGGTCAGAGTCATCACTCGCATTGCTACCGCTGAAAATGAATCCGAATTGATCGGGCTAGCCAAACACATGACAGTGAGACATCTGACCGAACATTGTAAACAGCGAGCAAACGCCAGCAGTAGATCAAAAGAGGGTGCCAGACAAGCTCTGGAGCAGCGTAGCTATCGAGTCTGGCGCGACAACCCCAATGACACAATGCACTTTTCGATTGAGCTACCCATGGAAGATGGCGATCTGCTGGAAAAAGCAATCGACAAAGCTGCAATCCAGCTCAATGGTGAATCAAAATTGCCTTACGGAAGCGCAGAAAAAGAGGGAAGCTGGTCAACTGTGCAAGCAGATGCCGTAATCAAAATTGCCCGGCTATTTTTGACAGACGCTGCAGGGAACAGCCACAATCCGGCTCACAAACTGGCAAGAAGCATTGCGGATCACTATCAGGTCGTGGTACACGTTGATGAACAGGCTCTGGCAAACTCAGGCATAGATCCTGTAGAACACCCCTTTACCGAAACAGTCAACCAACTTGCTCCAATGAGTTTCACTAGCCCTCTGAATAATGATCAGAACAAAACCAAATCCCAATATCCGGTAGAGGTTGTCAGACGGCTGTGCTGCGATGGTTCAATAGTCCCGATTCTCGAAAGCGCCGAGGGCGAGCCGCTGCAAGTAGGCAAAAAATTTAGAACAATTACCACAGGAGTGCGACGGGCTCTCTGGGCAAGGGACAAAGGATGTTGCTTTCCCGGTTGCGATCATACAAGGTTCGTCGATGCTCATCATGTCAAGCACTGGGTAGATGGTGGAGAAAGCACTATAGACAATCTGGCCCTGCTCTGCAGCAGACATCACAAGCTCGTGCATGAGGGCAGCTTTACCATTGAACCAGGAGCGAAAGGCAGGTGGACTTTCAGGCGACCCGATGGTCAAACTATCATGCCAATTGGTTTTGATTTTGGTACTGACGACTACAATGCTACTGAATCCGTCATTGATGAAGACAGTAACAAAAGTAGCGATGGTAACGTACACAAATCCAGCGCCCAGGAAAACTCACGTGAATTTTCAGAGTATGGTTCAGAATCCAGTTCAGGGCATGATAGCAACAGAGTACGTGAAGCAAGGGGGCGATTTAACTTTCATTAACTACCTTGGCAGTAGCAATCGTTTTACCATTCTCCAAGCGCAGTCAGTTAGCGCGTAGACTGCTACGTCTCTGGCTACATGGAGCACCTGGTGTGTTAAGAACCATCACGTTCATCGCTATACTTCTGATAACCGGATTCGAGAGCTGGGCGCACGCGGAGCCGGTTTTCAACCGAATTGCTTCGTTCCCTGTTTACCGCAACCTACCTGAAGGTTTACAAGATAAGGTAAAAACCTCAGCGGAGATAGTCGCCAGCAATAAATCAGGCAACAAGCTAGCCTACTCTGACAGCTTGTTTGGAGCCATCGGTTTCGTTGATATTTCCAATCCCTTTTCACCTCAAGCTGACGGTTTAATTCCGTTGGACAATGACCCAACCTCACTGGTTTGGATTAACGACCATGTCATCGTCAGCGTCAATACTTCTCAATCTTACTCAAAGCCCAGCGGGGAATTATTGGCCTTTGAGGCAAAATCAGATGCTGGAGCAGTTGCGATGCCAAAACGTGTTTGCTCCCTACCCGGCCAACCTGATTCTATTGCTCTGAGCCATGACCAAGGGCTTCTTGCCATCGCAATCGAGAACGAGCGCGACGAAGGGGTGAACAATGGAACTTTGCCTCAATATCCTGCAGGCAGCGTTGCGTTTATTTCACTGACAGCTGATGGATTGCCAGTATGTTCTTCGCTTAGATCAATCAGCGTTTCGCACCTGTCCAAACTTGCTCCAACTGACCCGGAGCCAGAGTTTGTCACGTTTAACTCAAAAGGAGAACTGGCTGTCACGCTGCAAGAGAACAATCATATTGTCATTTTAGATACGGCGTCTGGCGCAATAACAAGCCACTTTTCGGCAGGAACGGTTAATCTCTCTGGCATCGATAGCGAAAGAGATTATGCAATACAGTTTGACGGCAATCTGGAAATGGTTCCAAGAGAGCCAGACGCAATCAAATGGATAGACCATAAGCACCTGGTGACCGCTAACGAGGGTGACTATGTCGGTGGAACACGAGGCTTTACTATTTTTTCCAAAGCCGGCGACATTGTTTTCGACACGGGGCTGTCTTTCGAGTACCACATTGCGGCTGTGGGGCACTACCCGGAACACCGATCCCACAAAAGAGGCATTGAGCCGGAGGGAATCGCAGTAGGAAAATACAATGACAATCACTACATTTTCATAAGTGCAGAACGCGCTTCAGTAACCGGTGTGTACAAACTGCCCAAAATAAACGGCTTGTTCAAACCGGAATTACTGCAGTTGCTACCATCCGGCATTAGCCCCGAAGGCTTGCTTCAACTTCCATCTCGCCGTCTGCTGGTAGTCGCCAATGAAAAGGATCTTCTGGAAGCTGGTGGTGCACGATCACATATCATGATTTACCAGCTCGAAAATAAACAGCCAACCTACCCGCAGATCAGATCAGAACAACTCGGAAACCAAACGATACCGTGGGGGGCTCTTTCTGGCATGGCATCAGATAACAAAAAAGCATCACGGTTGTATGCGGTAAGCGATTCTGCTTATTCAGGAGCTCCTTCTATCTACACCATCGATACTACCGAGCATCCCGCCATGCTGGTCGACAGGCATTTGATAACAAAAAATGGAGTGGTGATAAAGCAACTCGATCTCGAAGGCATTGCCGCTGTCGACTCTGGAGGTTTCTGGCTGGCTTCAGAGGGTGATCACAAAACTGATTTCGCCAATAGATTGCTGCAGGTTTCAAAAGCCGGCGAGGTTCTGCAGGAAATAGCGCTACCTGCCTACCTGGAGAAACAGAAGAAAAAAGGTGGTTTTGAGGGGCTTACAACAACCGGTAGTGGGGATTCACTCACCCTATGGATTGCAGTACAGCGCCCTTGGAAGGATGATAAAAAAGGTCAGATCAAGATGCTCACCTACCAACCCGCTACTGATCAATGGGGCGCGGTCAGGTATCCACTAGACGACGCGTTAAAAGGCAGGCAGGTAGTCTCTGCTCTCGAAGCGCATGGAGGCTATTTATATGTTCTCGAGCGAGACAACCAAACAGGAGAAGAAGCGCGATCGAAATCAATTTACAGATTCAAGGTCCCCACTCCCACTCTGTTGACTGATGACGGGTTTGCCCAACCTTTGCCGTTGGTAACAAAAGAACACGTGGTGGATCTACTGCCAGCGATGACGACCACTAATGGCTATGTACAGGAAAAACTGGAAGGGTTCACTATCGACGCTGGAGGCACCGGCTGGGTTGTGAGCGACAACGATGGTGTTGACGATCACTCAGGCGAAACACTTTTTTTCTCGGTAGGAAAATTCTAGAACACTACCTATCGTGAGATTGCTCTAACGCGGAAACACTTTGATCACTCGAGAACGTTCTGCAATGTAGAGCGTGCTGGTGCCATCGAAACTGATACTGGCCAGCTCATCAAACCCGAGAGCAAAGTCGACAATATCACCGGTACTACGATCAATACTGACAACCCGCTCCACGTCCGCACCACCGTCGGCGACGAAAAGGCCATTACCAAAGCTTTCACCCTGTGCATAGGATAATCCCAAGGCCTCCGTCATTTCCGCCAGCTGAGAAATTTCGGCACACTGCGAGTCAATAACGAAGACACCATTACTTTCACCAACCCGGCTTACTGCAATCTCATCAGTGGGGCTAAAGGCCAAATATCGCGCACCACGGCCGGTTACTGCACAACTGCTTACAGGTTCGCCGCAAACAACGTTGGATACCGTTCCATCTGGCTCCAGTACTGCGACCCGGCCACTTGCACTGCTGGCAATATTTTGGAGGTTAGCCCCTGATAGGCTGGCACAGACTGTATCGATGCCGCCGGTGAAAGAATTGACTATTGTCACCTGCTCACCACCAGCCACCAGTATTCGCCCATTGGGGTCGACGGTAACACCGTCAGGATCATTGATAAAATCACTGACTCCAACCTGACTGCCATCTGTAAAATATCGGAAGACTTGGGCGAGACCGGTACCACCGCCACTACTGGTAATCAGGACGGTACCATCTGAGTCAACCACCAGGCCGGTTGGCCGCGTCAGGCTGTCGACAAAAATTGCGCAATCAAACCCCTGCCTGACCAGCATGCCCGGCAGAGCAGCATCAGTACAGGGTACAAATTCACGCTGTTGCAGTGTGTCGCCAGTGACTGCACTGCTGGACGAGGAGCCGCCACCGCCACACCCAAATAGTCCCGAGAACAAGAATATTATTGCCAGTCGGTTGCCGGGTCCCATTTCCAATTCTCACTAGAGGTCGATGGCCTTCAGCTTGTCAACGTATTGCATGACTGTCAACTTGAGTTGGCCACTTTGAGCAGATGGCAACAATTTTGAAGAGCTTTGGCAGGCCTAATTTATTTTTATATCTTTAAAAGCTTTTGTTTGGGCGGTTAGAGCTACCTCGGTTGGCAAGCGTTCCATGGATGAAGCGCCATAGAATCCATGGCAATTGCTGGTATTTTTCAGGATGTACTCTGCATCTTCAGGCATCGCTACTGGCCCACCATGAACCAGCACAATAATATCCGGATTGACCGACAAGGCAGCAGCAGACCACTCATCAACCATTTCGGGGCAGTCGTTCAAGGTTAATGCGGTTTCCGCACCAATCGACCCACCCGTCGTCAAACCGAGATGGCACACCACGATATCAGCGCCGGCTTTCGCCATACTGATCGCATCTTCCTTGCTGAACACGTAGGGCGTTGTCAGCATATCTTTTTCATGGGCAAGAGCAATCATATCGACCTCCAATTGATATGACATGCCGGTTTCCTCGAGGTTCGCTCTGAAGTTGCCATCGATCAGGCCGACCGTTGGAAAATTCTGTACACCTGCAAAACCGATTCTACGCAATTCATCAAGAAATACATCCATATCCCGGAAAGGGTCGGTACCATTAACACCTGCCAATACCGGGGTTTTGCTGACTACCGGCAAGACTTCCGAAGCCATCTCCACCACAATCTGGTTGGCATCACCGTAGGCCATAAGCCCTGCCAGAGAACCTCTACCTGCCATACGATATCGGCCTGAGTTGTAGATGACGATCAGATCAATCCCACCATCTTCTTCACACTTGGCAGATAATCCGGTGCCTGCACCACCACCGATAATCGGGGTACCACTGTCTATCATTCCGCGAAAACGTTCCAGTATCTCGATGCGCCTGTGCTGATTTCTCATTTCTGAATCCGTTATTTATTTGTCGTTTTGGCAGGACCACCCACAACGGGATAATTGTATCTGCCAAACTCTGCCTACAAGTGTCTCGCCACCCCACCTGCCAGAAGATCGTCTGGGAAAATTCTGCCGGGATCGACTGTCAGAATTGTTTATTGTAATGGAAATACCGGATGCGCTGCCATCTGCCTATGCATCAGGGTGTCGCAGCCCATTCGAGACTGAATTCGGGCAGAGCAGCCGAGCAGGCGGCTACTGTAGCTTCAGTACACTATTCTACCAGCGAGGCACGCCTGTAGTCTGACGGAGGAATACCGACGTTGGCGCTGAAAAAGCGGCTAAAACTGGCTTGCGAGGCAAACCCCAGATCAAGGCCAATGCTGGTGACTGGAGCATTAGTTGTCGTCAGACGCTTGATCGCAATTTCCATACGCAGGGTATTCATGTAAACGTTGGGCGTGATTCCAACATTAGCGCGGAATAGCTTGAAAAAATGGGGGCGGGACAGGCCCGATTGTCGGGCAATTTCATGTAATCGGCAATCATCGCCAACGCAATTCTTCATCATCTCAATAGATTTTCTGACACGGTGATCACTAATTCCATTGTTTTGCAGACGCGGTAATTCCAGTGACTGCAGACTGCCAGACTGCCCCATCCAGGATTGACGGTAACACTCACGCGTTAACTGCAGCAGACATGAATCGAAGTGATTATTTTTGTCACCGTCTATAAGCAGGTTTGCAACACAATCAACCAGATTTTTAGTCTCGGAAGTCAGTGAAAAACTGTGATGACCAAACTGCAGAGCGCTGTTTGCTCGTCGTCCGCCTTTCTGGAACCAGCTCTGCTTGATGTAGAGAACCAACAAAAGCGATTCCGCACCTGCATCATGGAACTGCATATCGTGAGGTTGCAATGAGTTGACCGCTACAGCGTTTGAATTAGTGGCGATGGTTGTTTGTCCTGAAACCGTTATGGCAGGAGCAGACCCTCCCAGACAAAATATCAGGTGGCCTTCGCGATGGGCATGGGTTGCCATGGAACGGTTCAATTGGTAGAGGCACGCCCTGCCAAATTCACCATGCTTTGTTGCTATGGCGTGACTCATGGGGTTGCCCCGGCAAGGATTCCGTCGTCTGCCACAAAATCCGAATCAAAGGGATCCCACTCAGAGCAATTCATCGCAGAATTTTAAATACACGATTACTACTAGACATGGGCCGGATTTTTACATTCTGTATCGAATGAGTCAACTCAGCCAGCACAGTAAAGTAATGACAAACTCACTAAATGCAATATGCCACATGTTTCAATCACTGAGGGCCGATTGATGCTCCATGCAACTCATCCTGTACCCTGCGCACCCAAGCCAGTGCGTCCGCCGACAAAGGGCCAAGGTTGGCCGCTGCCACTGCTAGCTCCAGCTCAGCTGGGGTGGCAATACCGATCTCGGTGGTTGGGAGAATCGAATTGGAAAGTACATATCTGATGGCGAGTTCCGGCAAACTGTTGGCCATGCCAGCCTCAATCAGCGGGCTGAATTTCAAGGCTCGCTGTACGTCTTGTGCATAAGAAGTATCAGAGCCAATAGGAGTGACCACCGGCATCCCATGGGGGTGACGGCTCTCGCTGCCACAAAGTGCTCCACCTGCAAGTACTCTTACACCAATGGCTCCCACACCGTTCTGACTCGCCGCATCGAGCAGTAAGCGGTAATCGACTGCCGGGTATTCACTCGCGATCTTTTCCCCGGCTGAAGGTACCAGCAGGTTGTAGAAAATCTGCGCGCTGTCAAACACACCCGACTCTACCCACTGATGAAGTGTGGCCGGATTGCCTTTGGCGGTAAAACCAAAATATCGGGCCTTGCCGGCCGCTCGAACCTTGTCAAACGCAGGCACCAGCTCCGCTAGCAATTGATCTGCCTCCAGCGTACCGTGCCGATCAGTCTCACCAATGGTATTGTGCAGCTGCAAAAGATCGACATGATCGAGCTGCAATCGCTCAAGACTGGCCTCGATCGAACGCATGACGACGCCTGACACATCTCCGGCATCTTGCTCCCTTATGCCCACCTTGGTGCTGACAATGATGCCATCAGTATTGCCAGCCAGAGCGCGTCCGAGATTTTGCTCTGAAACACCGTCACCGTAGCTGGCTGCCGTATCGAAGAAATTGACACCATTGTCGCGTGCCCATGCAACAGCGTAATCCTGGTCCCTGGCGCTGCCTTTGGTCATCAGCCCGCCAACCGCACCACAACCCATGGTCAATCTGGATACACTCAGGTCTGTCCGACCAAATTGGTGTCTTTGCATTAAGGCCACTCCGGCTGTGTCAGATTCGATGTCATGCTCTTTCAAGGCTATCGATACCTGAAGATACCAACAATCCGGAGAGATCAAAATCAATATCCGGTAATAGTACCGGATCCAGCCGTCATTTTGGTACAGATGCAATTTTGCCAAATCCATAGCATATGGGTCACCCCAACAGCGAATAACGGCCCGATGTTGTACCTCGATTTACTTTCAACCTTTATCTGTGCATTGGCAGGGGCCTGTATGATGCTGAAAACCCGCCGCTCGATGTTAGCGATAGTGGCTGCCGCGATATTGAGCTCAACGGGTGGCGGTACGCTTCGTGAAATCTTGCTGGCTGATGGTGCGGTATTTTGGCTGGAAGATGTTAGATACCTGCTGACCGTTTTACTCGCCATCTTCTGTACACTGATCCTTCCAATAGCATCACTGACTGCATCAGCTCGATTAAAAAGGCTTTTCGAACTGTCTCTCATCTTGGCTACACTGGTGTTTATCGCTGTTGGAGTAACAGCAGCATCAACTCAAGATGCTCACCTGGCAGTTTTGTTGGCGATGGGTGTGTTAACCGGTATTGGAGGAGGCTTGCTTCGAGACTTCCTGCTCTTCCACCGAATAAAGACAGGAGCTGCTGCCAGATTGAGGCTCCTTACAATCACCATTTTGCAGTCAGCAATGATAGTGGCATTGCTTGAGAGCGGCAGCAGCGCAGTTTCAGCTGTTATGGTAGTCACGACCATTCATGTGACAATCCTAGGCACGGTAAACATTTGCCGCAAAGCACCCAGGCTTCGCGTTATGTAATTGAATGTAATCCACCTGCTCATCGACAAAGTACTGCTGCAGACATTCTTCCACCTTGTCGCCGCTGACCACGTCAGCAAGCACCATCATTCCAAAGGAGTCAAAGGCTCTTACCGATATCATTCTGTTAGTGATGGAGTACGGTACCTGTCCGGGGTTCAATCTAGCCCGCTTGGCACCTTCCCTGACAAAAATCGCATGACTGGATCTGAAGGGTGAATTTCGAGGCTGGTGTTCGAAGTTCAACAGAATCACGGTTTCCCCGATTTTTCCATCTTCCAGACTAACCCGGCAAGGATAGCAGGGACTTTTATCTACAATCTTTCTTACAATATTCTTGTCACTCAGCTCGGTGTCAGACATGGAAAAATAGTCTGCAAACGGCTCATAACCCAACGCTTCAATTTGAAAAGACATAGCAACCTCCAAAACAGAACACAGTGTCAATCATAAACAGACTCCGCAATTGAGACTCGTTGTTTTCGGACATGGAATTCTTCAACCGGGATCACACATTTTATCCTGCTGCCCGGTAGTTGAAGAGGCTGGTACTTGTATGCCACACAGAACCCGCCGGGTGATACCATACACTGCATCCAAGCGGTTTTTGAATTCCCACATGACACTTTCAGACTGGTTGTTTTTCGTTGCGGCATCTGCCGCCATCATCATCGTGCCCGGACCTACAGTCAGTATCATTATCGCAAACAGCCTGCGTGATGGTGCTCGTGCCGGACTATGGATTGTGGCCGGCACACAATTGGGATTGGTACTCCTTATTGTACTTTTGGCGCTCGGATTCTCATTCATTGTCGAAAATGCGCTGCTTGTATTTAACCTGTTACGCTGGTTGGGTGCCGCCTATCTTGTCTATCTGGGTGTGCGGCTTTGGATAAGCAGTATGGCAAGAGCAAAACAAACACAAGGACACCCATACACTGATGTAAACCAGATATCCCCCACCCCATTAAATGAAGTCACCGGTCGCCGGCAACTGCTTGGCCCCACCCAATTCCATTCTTCGTTTCACTATTTATGGCAAGGGTTTGTTGTCATTTGCTCCAACCCCAAAGCACTTTTCTTTTTCGGTGCATTTATCCCGCAGTTTATTGATCCGGGCGCCAACACTGGCCTGCAAATTCTGCTGCTGGGCGGCACCTTTATGTTGGTTGGTGCCCTTTTCGACGGCGCTTATGCGCTGGCTGCGGGTAGCGCCGGAAGCTGGCTCGGCAACACCAGTATGATATGGCTCGAGCGCTTGTCGGGCACTTTTTTAATCGCGGGTGCGGTGTGGCTGGGGTTTTCAGAGCAAACTGTGACCGGGCAAAGCTGATGATATTGTGTCGTGAACCAACGACAGAGATGCTCCCCCTTGCCTGCATAGCAGCTTGAGAAAACTGATGCCTATATACTGTAATTTAATAGGTATACTGTCCCCCGGTTTTTTAGATGGGTGCTGAGAGACGAAATGATGAACACGATTGAAGAACTTAAGGCGTCCATAATCGAGCAGTTTGGCACGCCTTGTGGCGTGATCGATCTTGATGTGGTCGAACGTAATATCAAGCGAGCTCAGGAGCTGTGTGATACCGCAGGTGTCGCCAACCGGCCTCACATTAAAACCCACAAATCGACACTGCTGGCGAGGATGCAGATGGACGCCGGTGCTATCGGCATCACCTGCCAGAAGCTGGGTGAGGCCGAGGTTATGGCAGATGCTGGCATCACCGACATCATCATCGCGACCAATATTCTGGGTGCTGCAAAATCAGGCAAACTAAGCGCCTTGCAAAAAAGATTGCCACTAAAAGTTTGTGCTGACAATCCGGTCACTTTGCAAGCCTATGCGAAAGCGGCCAAAGCTGCACAACGGCCATTGGATGTATTGGTAGAATGCGACACCGGGCAAAAACGCGCAGGGGTTGAAACGCCGGAGCAAGCCCTGAAGCTGGCCGAAATTATCAAGCAGGATCCCGATCTAGATTTCGCTGGTTGGTTGTTCTACCCACCCCTAAACGGCTGGCAACACACACAAGAGTTCTACAACAAGGTATCAGCGGGTTTGGCCGATTTAGATCTTGAGGCCGGAATTGTTTCAACTGGCGGCACTCCCAACTTCACTCACATTGGCAAATTGGAAGGCGCTACCGAGCACCGCGCCGGCACCTGTATTTTCAACGACCGCATGATGATCGATGTTGGCTTCGCATCGGTTTCTGACTGCGCCTACCAGGTTTTCACCAGCGTGGTTAGTCGAGCAGGCGAGACCAGAGGGATTCTCGACGCTGGCTCCAAAACATTAACCGCCGATACTGGCGGGCTCGCAGGGTACGGTTATATTCTGGAACACCCGGCGGCGCGCATTCACAAGTTTGCCGAGGAACATGGTTTTCTCGATCTGCAGGATTGCAATGACAAGCCAGCAGTCGGTGATATCGTCAGAGTCATTCCCAATCACGTTTGTGTATCGGTTAATATGCTGGACCAGCTGGTGACTGTGCGCAATAATGAGATCGTCGACGCGATCCCGGTCTCCGCGCGCGGCATGCTGGTGTAGACAGTTGCGGCAAGTGTTTTTGCCACGCAGCATTGGCCAGATTGCTATTTCCAGATTGCTATGTCAGTGAAATAAAACAAAGGTAGAAACATGCCCGGCTCGCATAAGCCAGATTCCATTCCACAACCACCACCACTGGACTGGCTCTACACCCCACCGGCAAACGGCCTCGACTCATACTCGAGAGCCTATCGAGGCCACTCCAGCAGCTCGCGAAAAAAACTGCTGCGGCCCGGAGACGCTGTCAAACTGGAGCTGCAACCCGATGATTTACTGCAGCTGGATAACACCGACGGTGCAACTCCGGTGTTGCTGGTTCCGTTCGCCGAGGACGGCACTGCAGACCTTGATGCGCTTGGGCTCTCCCGAAATCCAGTCACCGACATCTCACTGGCCGATGCAGGCTTTGCATCCATTGCCAGCTGGTTCCGCAGTCAGGGTGGTAATAGCGACAACATCAGAAAAACGCGGCAAGTCGCTCAGATCTTCGACGAGCAAACGCCGCGGGGTGAGATCTTTGCGCTACGCGTTCAACGTAAAGTCACCTTGTGGATGGTGATCGAACCCACACAGGTTTTTAATGCCCGGCGCGTCTTTGATGGTGCTCTCGGCGGCTCGATTATCATCGACCACCAGCCTGCAAAGGCTATTATCAATCAACTTCCCGACCCGCTGGGTGAAGTACGCGATGAGTTTACTGTGCAGCGTGGTACAGCACGATCCTATGAGGTCAAGGCCGGAGAAACTGTTCAGATTATTGATATTGAAGGGCAACAGTGCTCGGATTTTATGGCACTGAATGCTCGGGCTCTCGATCGTGGACTGGAGCGCTGTATTGATTCAACCGTAACGCGCTCAATGGTTCGTGGCGCTTATCCCATCCCCGGTCTGTTTGACAAGTTCTATGACCAGGATATGAAACCGCTGCTAAAACTCAAGCAGGATACCGTCGGTCGTCATGACACGTTTGCCTATGCCTGTACTGCCCGTGGTTACGAAGAGCGTGGATTTTTCGGCCACCTCAATTGCTCGGATAATATCTCTCACGCCTACAATCGGTATGGGATAGCTGCACGCGCAGCGTGGCCTGCAATCAACTTCTTTTTTAACTCCTGGATCGATCATCGTGACAACCTGATTCAAAGCGATGAAGCCTGGTCCAAGCCAGGTGACTATGTGGCTTTGGAAGCCATGACGGATTTGATCGCCGTATCCACAGCCTGTCCTGACGATGTAGATCCAATCAACGGATGGAATCCCACGGATGTTCATGTGCGGATATACCGCAAGGAGACACCGGTACGACACGCGGTGGCATACCGCAGTGAACCCGATTCGGAGGCAATCTTGACTGAACACTCAGCATTTCATGAACGTACCAGCAAGCTGACCCGTCATTTCGTGGTCGCACGGGATCTCTGGTTACCACAAAATTATGAGGCAACGCGCGCCCAGGAAGAGTACCGGGCTTGCCGTGAGAGCGTCACCATCCAGGACATGTCGTCTCTGAGAAAATTCGATATTCTGGGGCCTGATGCCGAGGCCTTGTTGCAACTCGCCTTAACCCGCGACATGACGAAACTCAGCACCAATCGTGGGGTATATGCATTGATGTGCGACGATACCGGTGCAGTCATCGATGACGGTACCCTGTTCAGGCTCACTGCCGATACTTATCGCTGGTGCTGCGGTTCGGATGACAGCGGTTTGCAACTGAAACGCCTGGCCGAACAATCCGGCTTGAATGTCTGGATAAAATCTACCTACTCCGCATTACCCAATCTGGCTATTCAGGGGCCCCGCAGCCGTGATCTGATGAACAGGGTCTGTTTTACACAACCCACGCAGACGGACGTTGCCAACCTGAAGTGGTTTGGATCAACTGTGGCACGTTTGTACGACCGCGATGGCGAACCTTTCCAGTTGACCCGCAGTGGCTACACCGGTGAGCTCGGATATGAAATCTTCTGTCATCCGGGTTCAGCGGTTGCCATTTGGGATGCACTAACATCCGAGGGCGCAGATTTCGGATTGACGCCGATGGGCCTGGAAGCACTGGATATCATTCGTATCGAAGCCGGCCTGATGGCTGCAGGTGCTGAATTCACAGATGATGTTGACGCATTCGAGGCCGGTCTGGGCTTTGCGGTCGATCTGAAAAAGAATGACTTTGTTGGAAAAGCTGCGTTGCAACGGAACCAGCAAAACCCGAGAAGAGTTCTCAAAGGTTTAAAGTTCGCAGGACAGGAGGCACCGATGCACGGTGACGGCGTCTTTCTCGATAGACGTCAGGTCGGCACAGTGACCAGCGCCACGGTTTCACCAACACTGGGCTGTGCTATTGCAATGGCACGCCTGGCGGTCGAGTACAGCGACAATGATGCTTCTCTGCAGGTGGGTAAACTGGACGGACACAGCAAGCGTCTACACGCTACTGTTTGTGATATACCGTTTGTTGATCCTACCCGCAGCCGAGCCCGAGCCTGATAACGGGGTT
>CALFCE010000325.1 GCA_937951215.1 uncultured Granulosicoccaceae bacterium | reverse complement strand
CTTCCGTACGACGGATGTAACGGGCGCGGTGGAGTTGCCATCGGGAACAGAGATGGTGATGCCGGGTGATAATGTGAAGGTATCGGTAGGTTTGATCAACCCGATAGCGATGGAAGAGGGGCTGCGCTTTGCGATCCGCGAAGGCGGTCGTACGGTTGGGGCTGGTGTTGTCTCCAAAATTATTGAATAATTAGACTCTTAAGCTTGATCATAGATGCGGGGTACGTCTGACGTGCCCCGCATTTGTTGTTTTTTGGTTTGTTGCCAGGTCGGCTGAATAAGCTACCTGAACGAACACCTGAATTTGTTCCAGACAGATATTAGGCCAGTAGCTCAATTGGTAGAGCGGCGGTTTCCAAAACCGCAGGTCGGGGGTTCGATTCCCTCCTGGCCTGCCATTTTCGGTTACGGTGCGTTCCTTGTTTTCTTGGAAACAAGGCGCGAACCCAAGCCGGTAAAGGTGGCAGATGTCATGGCTCCGACGGAACCTTGACAGATTTTGCCCTATCTGGTTTGCCATATGGGGCTGGTTGGGGCGCAACAAACACTTTGAGTCTTCCCAGACAGGATACTGATTAATGGTCTCCAAGGCCGAACTACAAGATTCCAGTAACGACAAATTCAAGCTACTAGCAGCGGCTGCCATTGGGGTGGCGGGCCTGGTTGCTTTTTATGCGTTCGCTGATCAGTCGCTGTTGATGCGAGTGATCATGCTGTTGGTAGTGGCAGCTATTGTGGTGTTTATCGTTTACCAGACAGGTCGAGGTAAGCGAACCGCTTCATTTTTTAAAGATGCTCGTACCGAAGTTCGCAAGGTTGTCTGGCCCACACGGGCTGAAACGACCCAAACAACCTTGACGGTTGCTGTGCTGGTTATTCTGGTCGGCTTGTTTTTGTGGATGTTTGATTCCATCTTGTCTTACCTGTTTCGGTTACTGACCGGAATCGGAGGTTAGGTATGACAATGCGGTGGTTTGTGGTTCAGGCGTTTTCCGGTTACGAGAGTTCCGTAAAAAGATCTCTGGAAGAACGTATCGCACGGGCTGGCCTGGAAGAAAAATTTGGTGACATTCTGGTCCCGACTGAAGAAGTCGTTGAGATCCGGGGTGGGCAGAAACGTCGCTCCGAGCGCAAGTTTTTTCCCGGCTATGTGCTTGTGCGGATGGAGATGGAAGACGAAACATGGCATTTGGTGAAAGAGGTGCCTCGTGTGCTCGGGTTTATCGGTGGAACTGCCGATAAGCCAGCGCCAATTACCGACAAGGAAGCGGATGCTATCTTGCAAAGAGTGCAGGAAGGTGTCGAGAAACCGCGTCCGAAAGTGCTGTTCGAAGTTGGTGAGGTAGTCAGAGTCACCGACGGGCCGTTCAACGATTTTAACGGTGTTGTTGAAGAAGTTAACTTTGACAAAAACCGGTTGCTGGTTGCGGTACAGATATTTGGTCGTTCGACGCCGGTAGAGCTTGAATTCAGCCAGGTCGAAAAAGCCTGAGCCAATACTTGGGTCAAGTGTTACTTGGGCTAATTGTTGTAAAACTGGTTGTTTTGCCAGATGTTCTGCCACATGTTTTGGCAGATGTTTTGGCAGTATTTTTTTGCAAGAACTGCAGTAAGCGCAATAGTTTGTTTGATTGCGACATTAACAGGGTTTTCCCGTAGTCTCTACAAGGCGACTCGGGATCACTCCAAACATGCGGGGAGCCGATAAGGCGTCTGGACCCGTCGGAGAATAAAATGGCTAAGAAAGTAGAAGCTTATATCAAGCTTCAAGTACCTGCTGGGCAGGCAAACCCCAGCCCTCCTGTTGGTCCGGCACTGGGTCAGCACGGTGTGAATATCATGGAGTTTTGCAAGGCGTTCAATGCGTCCACGCAAAGTCTGGAGCAAGGGCTGCCGGTCCCGGTTGTCATCACAGTCTACAACGACCGTAGCTTCACCTTTATCCAGAAAACGCCACCAGCTGCCATCCTGTTAAAGAAAGCGGCAGGTATTCCCAAAGGCAGCGGTGTTCCCAACAAAGACAAGGTGGGCAAGGTGACGCGTGCCCAACTTGAAGAAATCGCAACCGCGAAAGATCCTGATCTGACCGCTGCTGATATGGATGCGGCGGTGAGAACTATTGCTGGAACCGCTCGCAGTATGGGCCTGGAAACGGAGGGTGTGAACTAATGGCACTCAGTAAACGCGCAAAAATGATTCGCGAGAAAGTTGATGCTGAAAAGCAGTACGAGCCAACTGAAGCGTTCTCTCTGTTGAAGGAAATTTCGGGCGTCAAATTTTCTGAAACTGTTGATGTAGCCGTGAATCTCGGCATCGATCCGCGCAAATCGGACCAGGTTGTACGGGGTTCAAGTGTGTTGCCAAATGGCACTGGTAAAACCGTCAGGGTAGCAGTCTTCGCACAAGGCGAAGCAGCTGAGGCTGCCAAGGCTGCTGGCGCTGATATTGTCGGATTCGAAGATCTGGCCGAACAAATCAAAGGCGGCATGATGGATTTTGATGTGGTGATTGCGGCACCTGATGCCATGCGAGTTGTCGGTGCTCTCGGTACCGTGCTCGGTCCGCGTGGTTTGATGCCTAATCCCAAGGTTGGAACCGTCACCCCGAATGTTGCTGAAGCTGTGACCAATGCAAAAGGTGGTCAGGTGCGATACCGCGCTGACAAAGCCGGCATTGTGCACTGTATCGTCGGCAAGGTTGATTTCGAACCACAAAAATTGCAGGAAAACCTGAAGCATTTGCTGGACGATCTGGTGAAGGCCAAACCCGCCTCAGCCAAGGGTATCTATATGCGAAAGGTAACCGTTTCAACCACCATGGGCCCGGGTCTTACCCTGGATCATAGCGGCTTGATTTAAACGGTATCGGGTAACACCCGGGAAAAATTCTGGAATCGGTAACCGTCGCTCTATTTGCGTTCGGCTAGCGATTCCATTGGATACACCCTCCAGGGAAGGGTTTGGGCCAGGGAAGGTCTGGAAACTTTGAGTAAGGCAGCCATTGTGGTTCGCCTTGTCGAAGACCGCAGGTGCAGTGGCTTCAGCGAGCCGTCACTATTTTGTTCGCTGTCAGCAATTGCTTAATTGCCTGCGTAGATGGGGAGTCTGAAAAAAAGCAAAACCGGCCAGATTCATCGTCGGACTTGTCATGTTCAGGCAGAACCTTAGGCTGCGAGTTAAGTCTCGCAATGTGAAACGGCAACTTGTTTTGCTGTATTCGTGTTTTGGATCGGTCACCGGTCTCAAGCTGAGTATAGATGACGATAGTCAAAACAGGGTTGGCCTTATGGCTAACACTGTTCAAAACGGGATGCCCCTACAGAGGTGCTCAATATGGCTCTGACACAAGCAGAGAAAAAAGCGGTTGTCGCTGAAGTGGCTGAAGTTGCTGCTACTGCGCATTCTGCTGTGGCAGCTGAGTACAGGGGATTAAGCGTTGGACAAATGACCGAGTTGCGTGCGAAGGCACGAGACACCGGGGTTTACGTTCGCGTGGTTAAAAATTCTCTGGCAAAGCTCGCCGTTGAGGGTACTGAATTCGAGTGTATGCAGAAAGGGCTTTCCGGCCCGTTGATGTTGGCATTTTCAATTGAAGATCCCGGTTCGGCCGCCAGGCTGTTGCGTGATTTTGCGAAAGAAAACGATGCGTTGAAAGTGACGATGGGTGCAGTAGGCGGCGAACCGCTTGAGGCATCTGAAATCGGGCGTCTGGCAAATCTTCCCACACGGGACGAGGCGCTGGCTCAACTGATGGCAGTTATGCAAGCTCCTGTCACCAAGCTGGCTCGCACACTCAATGAAGTACCTGGGAAACTCGTTCGCACGGTCGAAGCAGTTCGATTGTCGAAAGAGGCTTAACATAAATTATTACTCGTGCAGGCTTGATTGCCTGACAACAAATTGGAGTTAAACAAATGGCTGTCTCAAAAGACGAAATGCTGGAAACCATCTCAAACATGTCTGTGATGGAAGTGGTCGATCTGATCTCCGCAATGGAAGAAAAGTTCGGTGTATCTGCTGCTGCCGCTGTGGCTGCAGCTCCGGCTGCTGGCGGTGACGCTGGTGGTGCTGCCGCTGAAGAAAAGTCAGAATTCGACGTAGTTCTGGCAAGTTTTGGTGAGAACAAGGTTGGTGTTATCAAAGCCGTACGTGGCGCAACAGGACTCGGGCTCAAAGAAGCCAAAGATCTCGTTGAAAGTGCACCTGCTCCAGTCAAGGAAGGCGCTGCGAAGGAAGAAGCAGAAGAGCTCAAGAAGACACTGGAAGAAGCCGGCGCGACTGTCGAGCTCAAATAGCAATATCGATGGGCGTTGCGTTATTAACGCAGTTGTTCATCGTGTTTTACCAGCATCTGTATCCGGTCCGGACCGGATACAGATGCAGAACCTGTCGATGATTGTTCTGGGCGGTAGCCGGGGTACTTCCCAGAAACTGATAAGCAACTGGATTTCATTGAGATGCTGATTTTGACCAGCCTGCGCAGCTCGTCATTAACACCATAGCAATGGACAGGTATTTTTCGAAAGCAACGGGTCGGTATAGCCAGGTCCGGTCTGCAAGCAAGAGGATGATTCATGGCCTTTTCTTTTACTGAGAAAAAACGCATTCGCAAAGACTTCGGGAAACGAGCCCCGATTCTTGAAGTACCCTTTCTGCTGCAAACACAGCTGGATTCATACCGCTCCTTCCTGCAGGAAGACAAGGCCCCGGACAGCCGGGATGAGATTGGTTTGCACAGCGCTTTCAATAGCGTTATGCCGATCGTCAGCTATTCTGGCAACGTTGAGCTGCACTACGTCAGCTATCGTCTGGGAAAGCCTGCATTCGATGAGCGTGAGTGCAAGATTCGAGGGTTGACCTATGCCGCACCGCTTCGTGTGCTTGCGCGGTTGATGATTTATGACAAGAACGCACCTGCCAGCAACAAGGTAGTCAAAGACATCAAGGAACAGGAAGTTTTCATGGGTGAATTGCCCCTGATGACGGACAACGGAACATTTATCATTAACGGTACGGAACGCGTGATTGTGTCTCAGTTGCACCGTTCACCAGGCGTATCGTTTGACCATGACAAGGGTAAAACTCACTCGTCCGGGAAACTGCTGTTTTCCGCGCGAGTCATCCCGTATCGTGGCTCATGGCTCGATTTCGAATTTGACCCCAAAGACTGTATCTATGCTCGTATCGATCGTCGCCGCAAGTTGCCGGCTACCATCGTTTTGCGTGCTCTGGGTTATGAAACCCAGGAAATACTCGAGACTTTTTTCGAAACGCACAAAATTACCTTCGGCAAAAACAACAAAATCGAATTGGCTCTGGTCCCTGAGCGTCTGCGTGGTGAAACCGCAGCCTTCGATATTATTATCGACAAGAAAGTGATTGTTGAAACCGGCCACCGGATTTCCGCGCGTCATGTGCGCCTGCTGCAGGAAGCGAAGGTCAACAAGCTCGAGATCCCACCTGAATATCTGTTGGGCAAGGTTCTGTTCTCAGACATTGTCAACGAATCCGATGGCGAGCTGATTGCTGAAGCTAACACCGAGCTCACGGTTGAACTAATCGAAACCATCATGGGTGCCGGTATCAAAAAGTGTGAGTTGCTGTACACCAACGATCTTGATCGTGGGCCGCATATTTCCAACACTTTGCGAATTGACCCTACTCGTACACAGTTGGAAGCTCAGGTTGAAATTTATCGAATGATGCGACCGGGTGAGCCTCCTACCAAGGAAGCTGCACAGAACCTGTTTAACAACTTGTTTTTTGAATCGGATCGTTACGACCTCTCTCCAGTAGGGCGGATGAAATTTAATCGTCGCCTTGCCAGAGAAGAAACCGAAGGCTCCGGTACCTTGAGCAAGGAAGACATACTGGAAGTACTCAAGGTTTTGATCGATATCAAGAACGGTAACGGCACCGTCGATGATATTGACCACTTGGGTAATCGACGCATCCGTAGTGTTGGTGAGATGGCCGAGAATGTATTTCGTGTCGGTCTGGTGCGCGTCGAGCGTGCAGTCAAAGAACGATTGGGCATGGTCGAAAGTGAAGGCTTGATGCCGCAGGACATCATCAACGCCAAGCCGGTGGCAGCTGCAGTCAAAGAGTTCTTTGGCTCAAGTCAGCTCTCTCAATTTATGGATCAGAACAATCCGCTTTCCGAGGTTACACACAAGCGCAGGGTTTCAGCACTTGGGCCCGGTGGTTTGACACGGGAAAGAGCCGGTTTTGAAGTTCGAGATGTACACCCGACTCACTACGGTCGTGTCTGTCCTATCGAAACACCGGAAGGGCCGAATATCGGTTTGATCAACTCTCTGGCTGTGTACGCCCGCACCAATGAGTTTGGTTTTCTCGAAACTCCTTACCGCAAGGTGACCAACGGCAAGGCAACCGCTGACATTGAGTACCTGTCAGCTATCGATGAAGGCAACTATGTTATTGCGCAGGCAAATGCTGCGCTGGATGACAAAGGCCAGTTGGTCGATGAGCTGGTTTCCTGCCGGCATGAGAATGAATTCATGATGTCGACACCTGACAAGGTGCAATTCATGGATGTATCACCAAAACAGATCGTCTCTGTCGCAGCGGCCCTGGTGCCGTTTCTGGAGCACGATGATGCAAACCGCGCTTTGATGGGTTCAAACATGCAACGCCAGGCGGTTCCCACCCTGCGAGCCGAGAAGCCGCTGGTGGGTACGGGTATCGAAAGAATCGTTGCTGTGGATTCTGGCTCTGCCGTGATGGCCAAACGTGGCGGGGTTGTTGATTCCGTTGATGCTGCGCGTATCGTGGTCAGGGTCAATGACGCTGAAGCCGAAGCGGGTAGTGTCGGTGTTGATATTTATCAGCTGACCAAGTACACCCGATCCAACCAGAACACCTGCATAAACCAGCGTCCTCTGGTTAACCCGGGTGATCAGATTGAACGTGGTGATGTACTTGCCGATGGTCCCTCAACCGATATGGGTGAGTTGGCTCTGGGGCAGAACATGCTGGTCGCGTTCATGCCCTGGAATGGCTACAACTTTGAAGATTCAATTCTGATATCCGAGCGTGTGGTGAAAGAAGATCGTTTTACCACCATTCATATAGAAGAGCTGACTTGTGTGGCTCGAGATACCAAGCTTGGGCCTGAAGACATCACAGCGGATATCCCCAACGTCAGTGAAGGGTTGTTGTCCAAACTTGACGAGTCAGGTGTTGTTTATGTCGGTGCGGAAGTGAAGCCGAACGATATCCTGGTGGGTAAGGTCACGCCAAAAGGCGAGACGCAACTGACTCCGGAAGAAAAACTGCTGCGTGCAATCTTCGGTGAAAAAGCATCTGATGTTAAAGACACGTCATTGCGCGTTCCACCCGGTATGGACGGCACGGTTATCGATGTTCGTGTCTTCACGCGTGATGGTGTTGATAAAGATGCCCGAGCTCTTCAAATCGAAGACGATGAGCTGAAGCAGGTACGCAAAGACATTAACGATGAGCTTCGCATCATTGAAGATGACATCTATTCGCGTATCGAAAAACTGATTGTTGGCAAGAAGGCCGACAAGGGGCCGGATGGCCTTTCCGGTGCCGATGTATCATCGGACTACCTGCAGCGTCTTGAGCGTGAAAAATGGTTCAACATCAGTATGTCTGATGAGGCGCTGAATGTGCAGCTTGAGAAAATGGGTAGCCAGATTGCTGAACAGCGTGAAGCCTTCGAGCAGAAATTTCTTGAGCAGAAAGAAAAAATCACCTCAGGTGACGATCTCGCGCCAGGCGTTTTGAAAATGGTCAAGGTGTACATGGCGGTCAAGCGTCGTTTGCAACCTGGTGACAAAATGGCTGGTCGTCACGGTAACAAGGGTGTTATCTCGATGATCGTTCCGGCTGAAGACATGCCTTATTCGGAAGATGGCTCACCGGTAGATATTTGCCTTAATCCCCTCGGTGTACCGTCTCGAATGAATGTCGGGCAGGTATTGGAAATGCACTTGGGCTGGGCAGCTAAAGGGCTGGGCCACAAGATCAACCGCATGATTCAGGCTGAAAAGGCAACCTCCGAGTTGCGTGAGTTCCTCAATCAGATTTACAACCACAAGGGTGCCAAGCGCGATACCGACATCAATTCTCTGACTGATACCGAGATCAAAGAGCTGGCGCATAATCTGATCGCCGGTGTGCCGATGGCAACTCCGGTGTTTGATGGCGCGGCTGAATCCGAGATCCGTGAAATGCTCGAGCTGGCTGATCTGCCTACGAGTGGTCAATCGGTGCTTTACGATGGTCGTACAGGCGATGCTTTCGAGCGGCCTGTCTCGGTCGGCTACATGCACATGCTGAAGCTGAACCATCTGGTTGATGACAAGATGCATGCACGTTCAACCGGACCCTACAGTCTGGTTACCCAGCAACCGCTGGGTGGTAAGGCGCAGTTCGGTGGACAGCGCTTTGGTGAGATGGAAGTCTGGGCGCTTGAAGCCTACGGCGCTGCTTATACACTGCGCGAAATGCTTACCGTCAAATCGGATGATGTGAAAGGTCGTAACACCATGTACAAGAATATTGTTGATGGTGATCATCGCATGGAGGCTGGAATGCCTGAGTCGTTTAACGTATTACTTAAAGAAATTCGGTCTCTGGGTATCAATATCGAGCTGGAGCAAGACTAAGCGTCCTGCAACTGCTTTTCGAATTTGATAAACAGACTATTGCACAGGAGAACTAATGAAAGACCTACTCAATCTCTACAAAATGCAAGGACAGACCGAAGACTTCGATGGTATTCGGATCAAGCTGGCGTCTCCGGAAACGATTCGCTCATGGTCTTATGGTGAAGTAAAAAAGCCGGAAACCATCAACTACCGGACGTTCAAGCCGGAAAGAGACGGCCTGTTTTGTTCCAAAATATTTGGTCCGGTCAAGGACTACGAATGTTTGTGTGGTAAATACAAACGCCTCAAGCATCGTGGTGTGGTTTGTGAAAAGTGTGGTGTGGAAGTTACCCAGACCAAAGTGCGTCGAGAACGTATGGGACACATTGATCTTGCCAGCCCGGTAGCCCACATCTGGTTCCTCAAATCTCTGCCCTCGCGTATCGGTGTACTGCTCGATATGACGCTGCGCGAGATCGAAAGAATCCTGTACTTCGAAGCCTTTGTGGTCATCGATCCGGGTATGACGACCCTCGAGAGCGGGCAGCTGTTATCGGATGAAGAATACCTCGAGGCGGTTGAAGAGCATGGTGACGAGTTTGATGCTCGCATGGGTGCGGAAGCTGTTCACGATATTCTCAAATCGATTGATATGGACTCCGAGGCAGTTAATCTGCGTGAGGAGATCAGCGCTACCAAATCAGAAACCAAACTCAAGAAATTAACCAAACGCCTCAAGCTGCTGGAAGAGTTTATTGCGTCCGGTAACCGCCCGGAATGGATGGTCATGACCATTCTGCCGGTGTTGCCGCCAGACTTGCGTCCGCTGGTACCGCTGGACGGTGGTCGTTTTGCAACTTCCGACCTCAACGATTTATACCGTCGCGTTATCAACCGAAATAACCGGTTGCGCAGACTGCTTGAGCTTAATGCGCCGGATATTATCGTGCGTAATGAAAAGCGTATGCTGCAGGAATCTGTAGATGCACTGCTCGATAACGGGCGACGCGGTCGCGCCATCACGGGCAGCAACAAACGTCCGTTGAAATCCCTTGCCGATATGATCAAAGGCAAGCAGGGTCGTTTCCGACAAAACCTGCTGGGTAAGCGTGTTGATTACTCCGGTCGTTCCGTTATCGTGGTGGGTCCGACTCTGAAACTGCACCAGTGCGGTCTGCCGAAAAAGATGGCGCTTGAGTTGTTCAAGCCGTTCATCTTCAGCAAACTGCAGATGCGCGGCATGGCGACCACCATCAAAGCGGCAAAAAAGATGGTAGAACGCGAAGGCGGGGAAGTGTGGGATATCCTTGAAGAGGTAATCCGCGAGCACCCGGTCATGCTTAACCGTGCGCCAACCTTGCATCGTTTGGGTATTCAGGCCTTCGAGCCGGTTTTGATTGAAGGTAAGGCAATTCAGTTACACCCTCTGGTCTGTGCAGCTTTTAACGCTGACTTTGATGGTGACCAAATGGCAGTTCACGTACCGCTGTCAATCGAAGCGCAGCTTGAAGCCCGCGCTCTGATGATGTCTACCAACAATGTTTTGTCACCCGCAAACGGTGAGCCGATTATCGTACCCTCGCAAGATATTGTACTGGGTCTTTACTATATGACCCGCCATCGCGTAAACGCGAAGGGTGAGGGCATGATCTTTCGCAATGTGACCGAAGCTCACCGAGCTTACGAGAACAAGGTTGTCGATTTGCATGCCAAGGTCACCGTGCGTGTCAGAGAAGCGATACGAGACGAGAGTGGCGAAATGGTCGAGACCGTCAAGCGCGTTGAAACCACGGTGGGTCGTGCAATCGTATCGGAGATTCTGCCGGACGGTATGCCGTTTGAAGCCGTTGATTGCAACCTGACCAAGAAAAACATCTCGCGTTTGATCAACACCTGCTATCGCACACTGGGTCTGAAAGACTCCGTGGTTTTCGCAGACCAATTGATGTACACCGGTTTTCGCTATGCAACCCTGGCCGGTGTCTCGATTGGAATTGACGACATGGTCGTACCAGTCGACAAGACAGACATCATCGGTGAAGCGGAAGATGCTGTGAAAGAGATCGAGCATCAGTATTCTTCAGGTCTGGTGACCATCGGTGAGCGCTACAACAAGGTTGTTGATATCTGGTCTGCAGCGAACGACCGTGTTGGTAAATCGATGATGAGCAAGCTCGGTGTCGAGAAGGTCATAGACAAGGAAGGTAAAGAGGTCGATCAAGAGTCCTTCAACTCCATCTTTATGATGGCTGACTCAGGGGCTCGTGGTTCGTCCGCTCAGATACGTCAGCTTGCCGGAATGCGCGGCCTGATGGCCAAGCCGGATGGCTCGATTATCGAGACACCCATAACCGCAAACTTCCGTGAAGGTTTGAACGTACTGCAGTACTTTATTTCTACTCACGGTGCTCGAAAAGGTCTGGCAGATACCGCGCTGAAAACAGCTAATTCGGGATACCTGACACGCCGTTTGGTTGATGTTGCCCAGGATATGGTTGTTGTTGATCCGGACTGTGGAACTGAAAACGGTTTGACCATGGCGCCGATCATCGAAGGTGGTGATGTTGTCGAAGGCTTGCGCGAGCGGGTCCTGGGCCGTACCACCGCCAGCGATATTCTCAAGCCAGGCACTAAAACTGTCGCCATCGAACAAGGCACATTGCTGGATGAAGCCGCAGTGGATGAGCTTGAGGAAATCGGTGTTGACGAAGTGATGGTTCGTTCGGCGATCACCTGCGAAGCAGATTACGGTGTGTGTGCTGCCTGCTATGGTCGTGACCTTGCTCGCGGACATATTATCAACATCGGTGAGGCGGTCGGGGTTATGGCCGCGCAGTCAATCGGTGAGCCGGGTACTCAGTTAACCATGCGTACCTTCCACATTGGTGGGGCGGCAAGCCGAGCCGTTGCGGCGAGCAGCGTGGAATCCAAGTCGGCGGGTAGCATTCGTTTCCACAACCTGAAGCCGATTGAGAACAAAGACAAGAAGCTGATGGCAGTTTCCCGCTCAGCCGAGCTGGGTGTTGTCGACGAGCATGGCCGTGAAAAGGAACGCTACAAAATTCCTTATGGTTCTGTGATCAATTCACCGGATGGTGCCAAAATCGAAGCAGGTGCCATACTCGCGACCTGGGATCCACACACACACCCGGTCATCACCGAAGTGGCTGGTATCGCGAAGTTTTCAGACTTCGTGGATGGTGTCACCATACGTGATGAAACTGATGACTTTACCGGTCTGACCGACATTGTTATCACTGACCACAAACAGCGTGGCGGATCCAGTAAAGATCTGCGACCGATGGTCAAGCTGGTCGATAAAGACGGCAAGGATCTTTGTTATGCCGGTACCGAAATACCTGCCCACTACTTCCTGCCTGAAGGCGCGATTATCAACTTGCGCGACGGCGATACGGTTGAAGTTGGTGATATCGTTGCTCGAATTCCGCAGGAATCATCCAAAACTCGCGACATCACAGGTGGTTTGCCACGAGTAGCTGATCTGTTCGAAGCGCGTAAGCCGAAAGAGCCAGCAATATTGGCAGAGACAACCGGTACCGTCTCTTTTGGTAAGGAAACCAAGGGTAAGCAGCGTTTGATTATTACCGGCCCGAATGCCGAGCACTACGAAGAGCTGATTCCCAAATGGCGGCATATTAATGTGTTCGAAGGTGAATCGGTTGAGCGCGGTGAAATGATCGCGGACGGCGAACCGAATCCTCAGGATATCCTCAGATTGCGTGGTGTGGAAACACTGGCTGCCTATCTGGTGCAGGAAATTCAGGATGTCTATCGTCTGCAGGGTGTAAAGATCAACGACAAGCACATCGAGGTGATCATTCGCCAGATGTTGCGCAAGGTCGAGATTACATCGGTAGGTGACACACGTTTGTTGCGTGGCGACCAGGTCGACTTTTTCAAGGTCAAGGAGATCAATGCAGCCTTGTTGGAAGAAAACCCCAAGGCTGAGCCTGCGACCTTTGAGTACCTGTTGCTGGGTATCACCAAAGCATCTCTGGTGACCGAGTCGTTTATCTCGGCTGCTTCGTTCCAGGAGACTACCCGTGTTCTGACCAGTGCCGCTGTACGTGGCATGCGCGATGACCTGCGCGGATTGAAAGAAAACGTTATTGTCGGTCGACTGGTTCCTGCTGGTACCGGTCTGGCATTCCACAATGAGCGTCGTCGTCAGCGCACCAAGCTTGAAATCAATGAAGCGTTTGAGCAAGTAGTGGAGGCGGAAACTGCGCTGGCTTCGGGTGTCGATATCGATATGCCGGGTGCCATGTCAGCAGGTGAAGCGTTGGGTGCGCCAGGTGTAACCGGTACCGACATTCCGGCAGCGCAGGCATCATCCACCGAGGCAGATCTGACGGCTGCACTTGCCGCAGAGCTTGCAGCGGCGGGTATGTCAGGATCTGACAGTGCTGGCAGCGACGAGGGTGGCGCTGATGAAGCAGGGGCTGCTGACGATAGCAAGTAGTCCAGGGCCTGGTTATGGCTGGATAGCGCACTCCCGACAGAGAATTGCCCGACGGAATCTACCCTCGGGCGGTTTGAGTGTTGGTTGGCTTGACAGAAAACGTGATGCCTACTAGAATTGCGCGGCTTGGCGTCAGGCGCTTTATGTGCCATGGTTTCTGGTTGCTGTAGTAGGGCCAGGTTCTCCAAATTTTAAAGAAGGTTTTGCCAAAACGGCGCTGCAGTTAGATAAATGCGGCGATTTGAGCAAAAAACACCCCGATTGATGGTCTCCTAGTGGGTAGGCTGATACTCGGGATTTCTATTAGCTTTGAATTAAATCAGGAAGTCTGATTCCCAGATGGCTACGATAAATCAATTGGTGCGCAAGCCCCGCAAGCGCAAGGTTGCCAAATCAACGGTTCCGGCTCTGCAGGCATGCCCGCAGCGACGAGGTGTTTGTACTCGCGTTTATACAACCACACCGAAAAAGCCGAACTCGGCCATGCGCAAGGTTGCACGCGTCCGATTGACTAACGGTTTTGAAGTTACCTCCTATATCGGTGGTGAAGGACACAATCTGCAAGAGCACTCGGTTGTGCTGATTCGCGGTGGTCGTGTCAAGGATTTGCCGGGTGTTCGTTATCACACGGTGCGTGGCAGCCTCGACACCCAGGGCGTTGAAAGCCGACGTCAGGGACGATCCAAGTACGGCGCAAAACGGCCAAAGGCCTAGCAGCCCGGGATTTACAATCAAGGCCTGACCAACCGGGCCAGGCTACTCAGGGCCGGTATCCGACCACTTAAGTTTTCTATCGAGTATTAATTTACCGAGCCAATAGGCTGATGTACCCCGGGCGACCAGAGTCCGACGGAAGCAGCAGATTGAGATTGTTAACGGAACATATACATGTCAAGACGAAACGAAGCACCTAAACGAGAGATACTCCCGGACCCCAAGTACGGCAGTGTCAAGCTTGCCAAGTTCATCAACATCCTGATGCTTGATGGAAAGAAAGCGGTTGCCGAGAGAGTTATCTACGGTGCTCTGGACGTCATGAAAGATAAAGGCGCTGCCGAGCCCCTCGAAACTCTCGAGCTTGCTCTGGATAACGTCAGCCCGGCAGTGGAAGTAAAATCACGTCGAGTCGGTGGTGCGACTTACCAGGTACCTGTTGAAGTGCGCCCGGTACGTCGTAATGCATTGGCCATGCGCTGGGTTATCGAGGCCGCTCGCAAGCGTGGTGAAAAGTCGATGATGCTGAAGCTGGCTGGTGAACTGAGCGACGCAGCTGAAAAGCGCGGAGCTGCGGTCAAGCGCCGTGATGACGTACATAGAATGGCTGAAGCGAATAAGGCGTTCTCGCACTACCGTTGGTAGTGTCAGCCCATCCAGCTGCCCCCCTAACTGGTTGAGGGTAACTGGTTGAGGAAATTGGTTGAGGGCGAGGGGTTGAGGGCGATTAGCTGACAGGCTGATCCCCGGGCTTCAATTTTCAGAAATCCAAGGTTGAGTTGTTCGTTCAGCAATCGCTGGGCCGACACTCAACCTTTTGTATTAACAGGCATTCAGGTTGGTTAAAGTACATCGACCTGAATATAACGTGATGCTCGAAACGGGTATCACAAAGGCATCCGAACGGAACGATTGCGAAAGTGGCCAGAAAAACACCACTGGAACTGTACCGCAATGTCGGCATCATGGCTCACATTGATGCGGGCAAGACGACAACCACCGAGCGGATACTTTTTTATACCGGTGTGTCTCACAAGATTGGTGAGGTGCATGACGGCGCTGCCACCATGGACTGGATGGAGCAGGAACAAGAGCGTGGTATCACTATTACCTCGGCTGCTACCACCTGTTTCTGGTCTGGCATGGAAGGGCAGCACAAGCAACATCGAATCAATATTATTGATACGCCGGGCCATGTTGACTTCACGATAGAAGTTGAGCGTTCTTTGCGTGTTCTTGACGGCGCGGTGGCGGTTTTTTGTGCTGTCGGTGGTGTGGAGCCACAGTCCGAGACTGTTTGGCGTCAGGCCAACAAGTACAACGTACCGCGGATGGCTTTCGTCAATAAGATGGATCGCACTGGGGCGGATTATCAGCGAGTAGTGACGCAGATAAAAGAACGCCTGGGTAGTACGCCGGTGCCGGTGCAGTGTCCGATTGGTTCGGAAGAGAATTTTACCGGTGTGGTTGATTTGCTGACCATGCAGGCCATTTACTGGCAAGAGGCAGATCAAGGTGTGACCTTTGACAAGGCTGATGTGCCGGAAGAGATGCAAGCTGAGTGTGACCAACTGCGTGAGCAATTGGTGGAAGCTGCGGCAGAGTCAAATGAACAATTGATGGATCGTTACCTGGAGCAGGGGGATCTTTCAGTTGATGAGATCAAATCCGGACTGCGCTCGCGGACCCTGGCCGGCGAAGTTGTACCGGTGATGTGTGGTTCTGCATTCAAAAATAAGGGTGTGCAGGCCGTACTGGACGGCATTGTGGACTATATGCCGTCACCCAATGATGTGCCGGCAATAGAAGGTGAGGTTCACGGTGGCAAAACCGAGGCCCGTAAAGCAGACGATGCAGAGCCATTTGCCGGTTTGGTGTTCAAGATTGCCAATGACTCTTTCGTCGGCACTCTCGCCTTCTTCCGGGTTTATTCCGGCATGATCAAGACCGGCGATATGGTGTTTAACCCGGTCAAGGGCAAGAAAGAGAGAGTTGGACGATTGTTGCAAATGCATGCCAACAATCGAGAAGAGGTAAAAGAGGTTCGTGCGGGTGATATTGCCGCGATTGTTGGCCTCAAAGAGGCGACAACAGGTGACACACTGTGCGATCAGAAGGCGGCCATCAAGCTGGAACGCATGGAGTTTCCTGATCCGGTTATCTCGGTTGCGGTTGAACCGAAAACCGTGGCTGATCAGGACAAGATGTCGGTGGCGCTCGGTAAGCTGGCGCGTGAAGATCCTTCGTTCAAAGTGAGCACGAATGAGGAGTCCGGGCAAACCATTATCAGCGGGATGGGTGAGTTGCATCTCGAGATTATCGTTGACCGGCTGCAGCGTGAATTTAATGTAGCAGCCAATCGCGGCAAGCCTCAGGTGGCGTATCGCGAGACGATTCAGGCCTCAGCGGAAGCGGAAGGCAAGTTTATTCGCCAGACTGGTGGTACCGGGCAGTACGGGCATGTTTGGATACGTCTGGAGCCGCTTGAACGGGGTGCTGGTTATGAATTCCACAGCGAAATCTCAGGTGGAACGGTACCGGGTGAATTTATTCCGGCCGTTGATAAAGGCATAAAAGATTCTTTGAGCAATGGTGTACTGGGTGGTTTTCCGGTTGTTGATGTCAAGGCAACACTGTACGACGGGTCTTATCACGACGTGGATTCCAACGAATTGGCGTTTACCATTGCTGGCACCATGGCCTTTCGAAGCGCTGCCGAAAAAGCTTCGCCAGTAGTGCTTGAACCCATTATGAGGGTGGAGGTAGTTACACCTGAAGAGTATATGGGTGATGTTATGGGTGATCTGAATCGCCGCCGCGGTGTCGTGGACGGTATGGAGGATCAGCCCGGTGGTAAAGCTGTCAGAGCAGAAGTGCCTCTGGCAGAGATGTTTGAGTATTCAACTGCCTTGAGATCTGCAACACAGGGCAGAGCTTCATACTCGATGGAATTTGATAAATACGCATCTGCACCTCCCAACATAGCGGATGCACTTTTAAACAGGTAACGTCCAAAAAATGGGCGTATAATGATTGATTGCTTTTGAAAAACACCGGGCTCGCGTACCCGTACAACTGTAAAGAGGGCTGTAAAACGTGTCGAAAGAGAAATTTGAACGCACAAAACCGCATGTGAACGTGGGTACGATAGGACACGTTGACCATGGTAAGACGACGCTGACAGCGGCGTTGACGATCTGCCAGGCGGAAGCGATGGGCGGAGAAGCGAAGGCGTATG
>CALFCE010000324.1 GCA_937951215.1 uncultured Granulosicoccaceae bacterium | reverse complement strand
CCTGCCCTAAATCGACGCAAGTCCGGGCCGCTATTGCACACATGAAACCAAAATCCGTAGCGGGCTTTACTCTGATAGAACTGATGGTGACTGTGGCCATCTTCATGATTCTAATCGGTATCGGTGTGCCCAGTTTTGTATCAGCGATGAAAAACAGTCGACTGAATGCTGACTACAGTGACCTTGTAGGCGCGCTTTACCTGGCGAGATCCGAAGCTGTCAAACAATCAGGATTCATGACCGTTTGTGCGCGGGCTACCGACACAAGCTGTGGCAATGACTGGGACAATGGCTGGCTGGTGTTTGTTGACAACAATCCGGGTGGAGTCGGCGCTATTGGTCAAATCGACGCCGGTGAGCAAATCATGAGCGTCGTGCCCGAACTGCAGGACCGCACACTTTATGCGGCCAGTGCAGTCCAACCGGATCCCAACTCACCGTCCAACACTAACAAGCGACCCGAACCCCCACGCCCTTTTGTGCGCTACAACCCACGTGGCTCAAACAATTGGAGTGGAGGCACATTTACCCTGTGTGATGATCGTGGCGCCGAGTTTTCTCGTGCCGTAAACCTTGTGCTGACCGGAGATATACGCAAAGCACGCGACGACGGCAACACTACAACTCCTTTAGACGTACATGCGAATCCGGTGATATGCCCTCAATAAATTCATATCGATCAACCATGTCTGACTGCCCCCGTTGTGAAAGCGATACATTTACAACTGGAACAGCTATGGGCAGGCAAGCAGGAATCGGATTGATAGAAATCCTGGTCACGGTTTTACTCTTGTCCGTGGGTTTCCTCGCAGCAGCTCAAATGCAAGTGCAAGGCATGCGGTTCAGCCAGGGCGCATACATGCAATCTCAAGCGTATTTTATGGCAAGTGACATGATGGATCGGATGCGCAGCAATATCGATGGCGTAGCTGCTGGTCACTACGACAGTGCAGTGACTTCCAGCAGTGCCTCCAACCCGAACTGTTCCGTAAATTTTTGCAATGATAATCAACTCGCTTTTCAGGATATTTTTGATTGGAGCACAAACCTGCACCCGCTATTGGGCACTCCCAACTTTGTCCCCTTGTTACCCAGCTCAACAAATGTAACCGCAAGAGGCGAGATTGAGGCACAGGGTAACGGAATGTATACCGTTTCAGTTTACTGGAGCGAAAAGATAGGCAGCGACCACACCGAACAGGTTATGTCAGTGGAGTTTGCACCATGAGCACTTTCAAGGCGCGACAAAGCAGACAAGGGCCCAGGCTTGAGAGTGGGTTCTCGATGATCGAGATGCTCATCGCATCCACCATCGGTCTGGTTATGGTGACCGGGATGATTGCGGTTTTCAGCGGTAATAAAAAAACCTCTGACATCAACAGCGCCATGTCAAATATGCAAGAGAATGCGCGGTTTGCGGTAGATGCCATCGCCAGAGATGTCAGAATGGCCGGGTTTCAGGGCTGTATCGACATCAACTCGGCCAGTGCTGTAATCAAGGCCAACCCGGCCGGTGTTCCAACCACCGACCTGTTTGCATCAGCTGCAACCGGATCAGTGGTGGAATCAGCCAATAATTGGAACCCTGCTCCACCGCTCGGGTTTACGATCCCGCAGGGAGACAATCGTCCGTTGATTGGAACCCACACTTTATCTCTGCAGTTCGGTAGCCCGGTGACTTCCGCCCTGTCGGCTGCGATGACATCAGCGACCAACCCTCTGGCAGCCCCGATTCAGATTGCCTCAAATCCGGGCAGTATCAGAGCGGGCGATCTGGCTATCATTTCCAACTGCGATGGTGCTGATCTTTTCAGGGTCAGTACTGCACCGGTTGATGCAGGCCAGATAACCCATACAGCTGCAGATAATAGTAATAATGGAAATCTGTCTCGCGCCTATGGCAGTGGAGCTACCCTGCCAGATACCAAGGTAATGAAGTTCGTCGCCAATATTTATTATGTCGGCGAGACAGGCCAACAAAATGAACACGGCGATCCCATCACCGCCTTGTATCAGCAGTCCTTGCCATACGACGGCACCAATCCGCCCACTGAACTTGTGCAAGGCATCGAGAACATGAGGGTCCGATTCGGAATCCGGCAACCAAACGGATCATTGCAATACTTTACAGCTGACCATGCCAACTTCGCACCAGATCGAGTTGAATCGATCCAACTGGGCATGCTTATGAGCTCGTGGGATCGGGTTCAACAGGAGGAAGACAATAAAACCTACGTGCTCGCCGGCCAGACCATCCCACCCGGGGCGACGTCTCCAACGACACTCAACGGCGTAACCCATGCAAAGAACAGACGATATCGCCTGGCATTTAATACCACCATCAAAATTCGAAACAGACGTGACAAACAATTGTAAGCCCGGGTAAGCAGCAATCGAATCAACAAGAATTCGCGCGAGAAATAACTATGCAGGTCAATTCAAATAAAGAACGTGGTGGGGCACTGATGGTTGCCCTGGTAATGATTTTCATGATGTCTGTGATGGGTATATCGGTTATGCGTGAATCGTCGCTGGAAAAGCGAATGGCAACTAACGCAGTGCATAAATCAACGGTGTTACAGGCAGCAGAATCAGCAACGGAAATTGCGCTTGGTGATGACCAGAACCTGGCTGCTGCTTTCGCCGGAAACGGTACCAAATTTCCAGTGCAGCTGCCCACAGCACAAAACACGAACATCGCAACTGACGCGCAAATTATCTTTAAAGGTTCTGGTGCTCCGGTGGGCTTCTCTCTTGGGACCGGTGGTGGATTTCAGGCCTTACGATTTGAGGTGCGAGGCAGAGCGCAAATCACAACTGTTCAGTCCAAAGCCCAGGTTGCACAGGGTGCTTATCGTACGGTCCCTGCACTGAACCAATAACAATCAGAACTACAAAATACAACGAACCAATTTAGTCGTCTGCATCAAGGTATTATTATGATCGCATTGAAAAATATAAGAAGTATTGCCCAAAGGAACTCGGGTACAGAAAGCAACGCAGCTCAACGCAAACATCATGGCAACCGTTCTCTGGCAGGATTTGTCGGTGGACTGCTGCTGGGTATGGCTGTATTGCTGCCGGCAGCCTACGCAGACGATACCGAGGTATTCTTTGGACGAGTCGATCCCACACTGCAGATCAGGCCCAATGTATTGTTTGCTCTGGATACCTCAGGCTCGATGGGCGGAGGATCCAGTGACCCGGGGGCAACCCAAACGCGAATCGCACGTCTGAAATTGGCCCTGGTGGAAATTCTTCAGGGCGTTAACAATATCAACGTTGGATTGATGAGATTTAACGGGTCTTATGGTGGCGGACCAATTCTCTACCCAGTTAAATATATTGACGAGGTCATTTGCGAGACCGGAGATTGCGGCTCGGTTCCACAAATGAACCGCATGAGTAGCGGTGCCAATGATGCAGAACAGAGCCTTGTCGACAACTCGGTTTTTGTCAACAACGGTGTGCTGTCTTTGGGTGACAACTGGGGAACCGGTGATGCGCAGTTGACCGCTCTCAGATTCGAGGGCATGAACATCCCGTCCGGAGCGACGATTACGTCAGCCAAACTTGAATTTACCAGTAACCGGTATCAAGCCTCCAATGCGCTCTTTTCAATCGGCATAGATGATTCCGACGATTCGGTCGAATTGACGAATAACGATGAGGATGTCAGTGATCGAACGCTGGCGGCAATCGAGAAACCCTGGGCTCCGGGTGTCTGGAACAATGGCACCTACGACTCACCAGACATAGCCGATGTACTGCAGCAAGTTGTTGACCGTCCCGGCTGGTGTGGTGGAAACGCAATGACAATTATCGTTAGTGGAACCGGCGACCGACGTATCATCAGCGCACGTAACGACCCAAATGAGGCTCCTGCCCTGAGGATCACCTATGATGCCAATTCGATACCGGACACCGGCGGCTGTACTCAAAAAACACTGGTATCAAAAATCGCGCAGAAGAGTGATGATGCGGAACAGCGACTGAGCAACAACTCCACCAACATTAGTAGTTCAGACCTGGAAATGCCGCGCGATGGTAACCGCCAACAACTCGTGGGTATACGTTTTCAAAATATACTGATTCCGAAAAACGCCACCATCACCGAAGCAAAGCTGGAATTCACAGTTGATGAAAGAAAAACCGGCGACATATCGATGAGAATCTGGGGACAGGCCAGTGACAACGCAGACCGTTTCAGAACCAACTGGAGTGACATATCCAATCGCCCGTTAACCGGCAGTGTGGACTGGGACGACCTGCCTGTGCTTGAAGTTAACGATACTATCGAAACACCGGATATAAAATCTATCGTACAGGCACTGGTGGATCGTGGGGGCTGGGAAAGTGGTAACTCCATGGCCTTTGTCCTGGGAAGAAAAAGCGGTAGTGGCAGACGTACGTTCGAATCCTACGATGGTGAGCAATCTTCTGCCCCAACACTGACCATAAAGTACAGCGCAACCGGCGGCGATATCAATATGCTGACCGTTCGCGAAAAACTGATTGAAGAGGTTAACAACCTGACTGTCTCGGGCTATACACCGATCCTTGATGTTATGTACGAAAGTACTCGATATTTCAACGGAGAAGAGCTCTTTTTCGGTACCTCCAGAGGTAAGCAGTACAACGGTTACGATTATAGAAACCGCTATCATCGCGTCTCCCATCCGGAAAGCTATACCGGAGGTAGTGTTGTTCGCAGCAACAACTGTACAGCTGACAACTATGAGAGCAACGATTGCCGGACAGAAACTGTAGTGGCTGATTCAGGCGGATCACCTACCTATATCTCTCCAATGCAAAACAGCTGTCAGACGAACCACCTGATACTGCTGTCTGATGGCGCTCCCAATCGGCAACAATCTGTGCAAAGCGTCAAGAACATGACCGGAGTGAGTAATTGCGAGGACACCGGGAATCAAGCCTGTATCACCGACCTGGCTCGCTGGATGGCCGAAACAGATCATGCACCTGGCATGACCGGGCAACAGTTCATAACAACCTATACCATCGGTTTTGGTATTCCAAGCCAACTTGAGTTCCTTGAGGACGTAGCCGAAGCTGGAGGCGGTCAATACTACCCGGCCGTCACCTCACAGGATCTGCAAAATGCATTTCAGTCCATCCTGGCTGATGTGCTGGATGTTGAAACCAGTTTTGTTGCCCCGGGTGCGACGGTAAACCAGTTCAACAGACTGACCCATCGCAACGATATCTACTTCTCTTTGTTCAAGCCCAAAGAGAACCCGCTTTGGGATGGTAATCTGAAGAAATACCATTTAAAGACCTTCAATGGTGACACCGTAAAACTTGTAGATGCCAATGAGCAGCCTGCAGTTGATCCCAGCTCAGGCTTCTTCTCTTCTTCTTCTCAATCGGTCTGGTCTGATGTGGTTGATGGTAACGAAGTTTACCGCGGAGGTGCTGCGGCAGAGATAGAACTTGATCATCCGCAAATGGGTCCACGTAAAGTATTTACCTACACGGGCGCGGCCGCACCGACGGATGTTGAGCTGAACACATCGGCCAACGTTTTACATGAAAACAATGGCGCTATTACCAAGGACTTGCTTGGTATATCCACCGAGAATGACGATTACCGTACTGATCTCCTGAAGTGGGCACGCGGTGTTGATATATTGGATTCGAATAACAACGATGATACTGAAGACACCCGTAAGCATATGGGTGATCCAATGCATTCGAGACCACTGATTATCAATTACAACGGTACTGGAGTGGATTCAACAATCTTTATTGCAACCAACGAAGGTTATCTGCATGCTGTTGACCATGAAACGGGAGCGGAAGAGTTTGCATTTGTTCCACAGGAACTTTTGCCTAATCTGAACGACTTTTACACTGATCTTTCTACACAAAAGCACCCCTATGGCCTGGATGGTTCCATAGCAACCTGGATCGACGATACCAACAACAACACCATGGTCGACCCTGGAGAACATGCCTATGTGTTTGTCGGCATGCGACGTGGCGGCAGTAACTACTACGCGCTGGATGTCACTGATCGCAACAATCCGGTTCTGAAGTGGATGATAAAAGGTGGCCCCGGTGGCACGGCCGGTTTTGAAGAGCTGGGCCAATCATGGTCCAAGCCCGTCTTCACAACCATCAAGTATGGCACTGACCTCAACAAGCCGGTACTCATTTTCGGCGCTGGCTACGATGTAAACCAGGATGATGACCCGGCCATTGCAACCCAGCCTCGACGGACGGATACCATCGGTCGTGGAATATTCATCGTGGATGCAGAAACGGGTGTCAAGTTGTGGTCCGCCTCACCAACCGCAGGAAGCGGATCAGGGCAACACCAGATATTCACTGATATGCAGTATTCCATTCCTTCGGATATTCGCGTAGTTGATATCGATTTCGACAACACGGCTGATCAGTTTTATGTAGCCGATATGGGTGGACAACTGTGGCGCTTTGATTTCAATCAACATGACGCAAGTGGCCCGATGGTAAATGGAGGGGTTATGGCCGAGCTCTCGGATACCACCTCAGCCGGAGCACGCAGGTTTTACTACGAGCCTGATGTTTCGCTGGTTAGCGGTAAAGGTGAACGTTACCTGTCGATTGCGATTGGTACGGGCTGGCGAGCTCACCCATTGGATGAGGTTGTGCAGGATCGCTTCTATATGATCCGTTCCAGCCACATCTACGCAGCACCTCCAGGTTCCGGAATGCAGGTTGGTGAAGGCAACAATTCCAGTTGGCGACCCATCGTCGAATCAGACTTGCTGGATATCACAGACATTCCGCAACCTTTGGAGGCGGATATCCTCAGCCATCAAGGATGGATGCTGCGCATGGAAGATGCAGGTGAGAAGATACTGGGTGATAGCATTACCGTTAACAATCAGTTGATCTTTACCTCGTACAAACCGGATCTTGATGTGGGTATCTGCGATGCAGCTGCCGGTGGTGGTGCTGTATACGTGGTCTCTGCTTTCGATGGCAGCCCGGTCATGGACCTCGATGGTAGCGAAAGCGGAACCAACAACAATAATCGAGACGATCTGACCAAAGAAGACCGCAGTAAAGATCTGAAACACGGCGGTATCCCACCAGAGCCTGCAGCTTTGATTTCCGAGGACGGAGTACCGGTACTGTTGGTTGGACCCGAACAGCCACTGGACGACTTTGACTTTGGTAAGTTGACTGCGCGTACCTGGTGGCAGGAAGAGTCTTTCGACTAACCCAAACTGGTTTACTTCGCTGGTGTTTTGCCAGCCTGTAGAGGCGCTTCCTGCCTGAAGC
>CALFCE010000323.1 GCA_937951215.1 uncultured Granulosicoccaceae bacterium | reverse complement strand
CATGCCTGATCGAGGTGTTGACAGCATCAGTGTTCCGGGAGCTGTTGCGGCTTGGGGGGACATGCAATCCCGCTTTGGCAAGTTATCCCTCGGTGATTCCTTGCAACCAGCCATCGAGTTGGCAGAGGGTGGTTATGCGGTATCACCGGCAGTCCATCGGAAATGGCACAGCCAAATTGACATCCTGAAAAACCAGCCCGGGTTCAGTGAGGTTTTTATGCCCTTTGGTCGCGCGCCTGCCATCGGCGAAAGAATGCAAATGCCCGGCGCTGCCACCACACTGAAAACACTGGCCAATGAGGGCGCCGGAACATTCTACAACGGTGACATAGCAGAAAAATTGAGCGCCTACTTGCAACAACACGGCGCCGGAATGCGGGTTCAGGATTTACACAACCACCAAAACGATTGGTGCGGAACGATCGAGAAAGACTATCGTGGCTATCAGGTACATGAAATCCCGCCCAATGGTCAGGGCATTGCTGCATTGATGGCACTCGGTATGTTGAATCATTTTGATCTCGGACAATATGCAGCGGACGATAGTGAAGTCAGGCACCTGCAAATAGAAACGATGAAAGCTGCCTTCGCCGACGTCTATCAATATGTTGGCGACCAGGACTACATGCACAAGGTCACAGCCAGCGATCTGCTGGACGATGCCTATCTTGAACAACGTGCACGAGACATCAACATCGATAAAGCGACGCATTTCTCGGCAGGTAAACCACCGCAAGGCGGAACTATCTATCTGACCGTTGCCGATGCCAGCGGCATGATGGTGTCTTATATCCAATCCAACTTTATGGGATTCGGGTCCGGTGTGGTGATGCCGGAACTCGGTATATCACTGCAAAACCGTGGCAGTGGTTTTTGTCTTGATGAAGGTCACGCCAATCAGGTAGCCCCAAACAAACGACCCTTCCACACCATTATCCCGGCGTTTCTGATGAAAAACGGTCAACCTCAAATGAGCTTTGGTGTCATGGGAGGCAGTATGCAACCACAAGGTCATATGCAAACACTCAGCCGCATGATCGATCACCAACAAAATCCACAAGCCGCTTGTGACGCCGCGCGCTGGCGTGTGCATCAGGGACTGACGATTGATCTCGAACCACAAATGGAACCTGCGATAGTCAATGCACTGGCAGCACGCGGGCATGAAATTGAAGTCGTCACAGACAGTTATATGGATTTTGGGTCCGGGCAGTTTATTTGTCGACTGGGAGACACTATCGAGCAAGGGTATGTTGCAGCCAGCGACAGTCGACGTGACGGTCATGCTGCCTGTTTTTAAAGGTATCGGCTAGTGGGTGGTGTCGACCACAGGAACAAGCTATTTGAACCGGTAACATGGCGTTGTAACAAGCACCACTGTTTATGCTGCGGGATGTGTGGTATACCTTTGGGGTGCATAAAAGGAGGAGACACAAAATGAAAAAGACATTTCTATCCATGACCGCAACAGTCGCTCTGGCTGTCGGTTCAATAACGGCAGGATCACTTACCTTGGGCACTGCCCATGCAGCCGATATCCCGTGTGAAACCGCCAAGCTCATCGTGCCCTGGAAAGCCGGTGGTGGCACGCACATCATTTTTTCCATTTTTGAAAAAACCATCCAGGAAATGGACGTCACGCCGAAAATAAAAGTGGTTACGGTTCCCGGCCAGGGTGGCAACAAAGGCGCGAAAGAAGCTGCCAAGGCAAAAGCTGATGGCTGTACCCTGTTTGCAATACATCAGTCAGCTATCACCAGCTATCTGAATGGCCGAATCGACTATCATTTTGACGGCTTTGATACCGTCGCCAATCTGACGTCCACTCCCGATATTGTTGGGGCTGGAGCCGATGTCGACTACAAAAACTTTGAAGAGTTTGCGGCCTATGCTGCAGCAAATCCGGAAGCCATCAAGGCAGGGACAACGTTTGGTTCAACCAGCCACTTTATCTGGTTGCTGCTGGCTGACAAGATGGGAGTGGAATTTTCCTATGTGCCTTATGATGGAACTGCAGAACGTATGACCGCACTGCTCTCAGGCGCTATTGATGTAGGCGCACTTAATGTCGCATCGGGCCGCAAACATCTTGAGTCTGGCGCACTGCAAGGTTTTGCCATCGCCGCTGAAGAACGCTCAAAACACTTGCCTGATATGCCAACCCTGAAAGAGCTGGGTGTAGACATGTTGTTTGCGCTCGAACGAGGCATCGTCGCTCCGAAAGGAACACCACAGGACGTCATCGATCACTGGTCAGGTATCTTTAAAGCAGCAGCAGAAAATCCTGATCTGCTATCGCAAATGGATGCCAAGGGAACTGATGTCAACTACCAGAATCCGGCAGACTACAGAGCTTGGGCAGATTCGGTTTATGGCGACTATGAAAAAGTAGCTATTAAAATCGGTATGTTCAAAAAGTAGAGCTAGTGTTTTAAATGACAATACTGCTCTTTATTAACCGGTAAAACTGATGGTACCCAGAATCTGCTGCGTACCATCAATTTTATTCTTCACCTCCGCACCAGTTCGTCACCTCCGCAGAGGCGGAGGTCCATTGCCGATAACTTACCAATGACCTCCACAAGCCTTTCCTCAAAGCTTCTCGATCGGGAAGTATTGATATCGCTTTTTCTTCTTATCCTTTGCGCCGTCCTATGGTCGGCAAGTTTTGAAATAAGAGAGCCGGACTACGGTCAACTCAGCCCGGCGACCTGGCCACGCATTATTATTGCGATCCTGAGTGGTCTGTCTCTTGTCTACCTTGTACAGTCACTGCGCGCAGCTGACAACAACAAGGCAAGTCAGAGTGTGACAGACAGCCGAACCAGCACAGACAGCAGCGACAATCAGGTTTCAGAGCAGCGCGAACCCGGCCTGCAGGGTTTCTATCAATATTGGCGCAACGTCATCTGGTGCTTTACCTTGTTCGGGCTCTACCTTTACACCTTGCCCTGGCTTGGCATGCTGGTAGGCGCCAGCTCGTTTGTATTCTTGCTGCTCTGCGCACTGGGTGGATGGCAACCTCGAAAATTGCTACTACATGCGGTCATTGCCCTGCTGACCGTGGGCGGCATGTGGAGTCTCTTTACCTATGCGCTGGGCGTGCTACTGCCCAGTGGAACTTTATTTGAGGGTCTGTAAACCGTGGTGATGGAAAATCTGCAACTCGCCATGGCCGAGATTCTCAGCCTGTCTACATTGTTTCTGATGGCGCTCGGTGTGGCCGCCGGTCTGCTGGCAGGTTCCATTCCGGGTTTCACCATTGCCATGGCAGTTGTGCTGACGCTGCCGTTTACGTTCAGCATGGAGGCATCACAGGGACTGGCCGTGATGGTCAGTGTGTTGGTGGGCGGTCTTTCCGGCGGATTGATGTCGGGGATCCTGACCGGCATACCCGGAACACCTTCATCTGTGGCAACGACCTTTGATGGCTTCCCGATGGCACGTCAGGGCCGACCGGGGCTGGCGCTCGGGCTGGGCGTGTGGTCATCGTTTTGTGGCGGCATGATCAGCGCAGTGATCCTGGT
>CALFCE010000322.1 GCA_937951215.1 uncultured Granulosicoccaceae bacterium | reverse complement strand
AATATGGCGCGAATCACACTGGCGAAAGAAGCGCCCGTCGCGCACGATAGAGTGGCTACCGTCGCGGCAGCCGGGGCATTGAGGTTTCACGTCCTTGTAAACCTTTGATGTTGTGTTGAGCTTTTAGTCTACCCTATTTCTCTATCACCAGTGAAGTAAGCCAGTTTGCACCCAACGCATAGTGAACCGGGAAGCTGAGCGACAGCGCCTAATCCACATCGGTTCCGTGACCTTGCAACGACCAAGTGGCCAAATTGAAGTACAATGGTGCCTTACCTAACTCTCCAGGAAAAATGAAGGTCACCCGATTCGGACAAAAATTTGCCCGACCGTCCGGTATTGGTTTGTTAATGGACGATTTGGCGGAATTGCTCTCCAGCGAGCGCGAAATGTTGATGCTTGGCGGTGGCAACCCGGGCTTGGTTCCAGCGGCTTCTGATCTCTATCGCGCTCAGCTTGCAGACATCGCGCAAGATCCACAGCGCTTCCAGCAAATCTTTGGCGGCTATGGTGCCCCGGGTGGGAACGCTGATTTTTTACAAGCGCTCGCCAGGCAATTTAATCAACTCTATGGCTGGAATCTGACAGAACGCAATATCGTATTGACCAATGGCAGCCAGAATGCCTTTTTTCTGCTGTTTAATCTGTTTGGTGGCCTTGCCCCGACTACAGACACAGACAGTGCAGCCGGACACAAGGATACCGGAGAGAGCGCTGGCCGGGCCAGGATCCTGCTGCCTCTGACACCCGAATATATCGGATATGAAGATGTATCGATTGACCTTCCTATTTTTGTCTCCAACAGGCCACTGATTGACAAGCTGGATGATCGAACCTTCAAGTACCGCATCGACTTTGATTCGTTGCCGGACGATCCGGATATCAATGCCATTTGCGTTTCAAGGCCTACAAACCCGACAGGCAACGTTATTACCGATGCCGAGCTGGCACGGCTCGACGCGCTGGCCACCGAACGCGGCATACCTTTGATCATAGATAACGCCTATGGCGAACCGTTTCCCAATATCATCCACACCAAGGTCAGTCTGCACTGGCATGAGAACATTATCCTCAGCATGAGCCTGTCCAAACTGGGTTTGCCGGCGGTGCGAACCGGCATCGTGATCGCGGCAGAACCGCTGATTGAACTGATGACCAAAATGAATTCTATTATCAATTTGACACCAGTGAGTATCGGGCCAGCCATGGTCACACCCCTGTTTGAATCCGGGCAAATCAATGATCTTTGCGAAAAACATATTCGACCATTTTATGCAGCCAAGGTTGATCGTGCATTGCAGTGGTTCTTTGATGCCATGCAAGGCGTGCCGGCTTACGTGCATAAACCTGAGGGCGCTATTTTTCTATGGTGCTGGTTTCCGGATTTACCTATTGACAGTCTCGAGCTGTACCAGCGGTTGAAAAAACGAGGTGTCCTGGTGATCCCGGGCAACTACTTTTTTCCCGGGCTTGATGCTGATTGGAAGCATTGCAGGGAATGTATTCGAATCAGCTACGCGATGGACGATGAAGTAGTCAGGAAAGGGCTGAAAATAATTGGTGAAGAAGTTAAAAGGGCATACGAGAAACTGTGACAACAACATTTAGCGACGGACAGAGATGGGTCAGCGACACTGAGTCCAATCTCGGACTGGGCACGATAGTAGAAGTATCCGGGAGACAGGTCACCATCGTTTTCCCGGCCGCAGCCGAAACACGCATCTATGCAATGGAATCAGCACCACTGACTCGCATCGCGTTTATGCCGGGGGACAGTGTGACCAGCGAAGCCGGGTGGGTTCTGAAAATAGAAAGAGTCTCCGATGATCAGGGATACTTGACCTATCACGGCAAACGAGAAGATGGCAGCGTTGCCGACCTCGAAGAGATCGATCTTAACAACCGCATGCGTTTCAACACACCGCGCGATCGACTGTTTGCCGGGCAGCTCGATGGGGGCCGTTGGTTCCGGCTGCGCAATCGAGTGCTGGAAAACCGCATGACGATGGAAAAATCCGCGATCCGCGGGCTCTCGGGTGCCCGCGTTTCCATCATACCCCACCAGATTTACATTGCCTCCGAAGTCGGATCACGCCTCGCCCCACGTGTACTGCTGGCTGACGAAGTCGGTCTGGGTAAAACGATTGAAGCCGGCCTGATATTGCACAGACAAATTGTCAATCATCTGGTTTCACGAGTGTTAATCGTGGTACCTGAATCACTGCTGCACCAATGGCTGGTGGAAATGCTGAGGAAATTCAATCTGCATTTTCATATTATCGACAAGGATCGCCACGATGCACTGGTGGAAACAGCTCCTGATGGCAACCCCTTCCTCGCCCAGCAGTTGGTATTGTGCAGCCTTGAGAGCCTGGTCAATGAGGAAGATCTAGCCGCCTCGGTGCTGGAGGCAGACTGGGATATTATGGCTGTGGACGAAGCTCACCACTTGCACTGGTCCGAAACAGAAGTCTCTCCGGCGTATTCGATTGTGCAGATGTTAGCCCAGCAAACACCTGCTGTATTGCTTCTGACAGCAACCCCTGAGCAACTGGGTCTGGAGAGCCATTTTGCGCGACTGAAGCTGCTGGACCCGGTTCGCTTCAGCGATCTTGACGAGTTTACCCGTGAGGAGAGCGATTTCTCGGAAGCTGCAGATTTAGCAAACGCTTTGCTTGGCAACGAAGATCTCGATGCAGCATCAGTCGATCGCTTGCAATCGATTCTGGGCATGAACTGGGATCAAAAACAAAAAGACACACTCGCATCCGGTGGTTCAAGGGCTTTTAGCGATCTGACTGAAAGCGCTCTGCGCGGCCTGATAGACAGACACGGCACCAGCCGCGTTTTATTCAGAAACACCCGCAACACCATTACCGGATTTCCACCAAGGCAACTCAATATTCATACGCTTGATCAAGATGCCGGTATCAAGGTGTGGGCAACCTGGTTGCAAGAGTTCATACAAGACATCAAACCCGATCGCGCCTTGGTCATTTGCTCTGAGCTCGAAAAAGTTGTCGCTCTTTCAGAGCAGCTGCGGGCGATGGGGACTGCCAGCGCTTGTTTCCATGAAGAACTGTCTATCGTCGACCGTGATCGAGCAGCAGCCTACTTTGCTGACGTTGATGAGGGCTGCAAATTATTGATCTGTTCGGAAATAGGTAGTGAAGGTCGCAACTTCCAGTACTTGCATCATCTGGTTTTACTGGACCTGCCGCGGTCTCCAGATCTACTGGAACAGCGCATCGGCAGGCTGGACCGCATTGGCCAGACTGAGGATGTACAAATCCACGTTCCTGTTAAAAGTGGATCTGCCGACTATAAATTGATGCGCTGGTATCACGAGGGACTTAACGCCTTCGAGTCCATCTGCAGGGTCGGAACCAGTATTGGCAAAGAATTATCGAATGACATCGAACAGGCTTTGGCAGGCACTGATCAGGACCTGGACGAACTGATTAAAAAAACACAGTTACGTGCTGCTGAACTCAACAAGGAACTGGAGAACGGTCGCGACAAACTACTCGAAATCAACTCAAATCGCCCTGAGCTGATTCAGGAACATCTGGATTTACTGCACCGGGACGAACGAGATTTCAAGCTACAGGATTTTATGGCTGCCGCCTTCGATTGTTTCGGTATTGAACATGAAGAGCAGACAAACGGCAGCTGGATTATCAAGCCCGGCGATCACATGCGCATTGAGCGCTTTCCGGGCCTGGACGAGGATGGACTGACTGTTACCTTCAACCGTGCCAGCGCCCTCGAGCGTGAGGACTTTATATTTTTGACCTGGGACCACCCGATGGTTGCCTCGGCAATGGACCTGGTACTGGATGAATCTTTTGGTCAAGCCAATGCGATGGCCATCCGAAGCGAGCAGTTCCCGCAAGGAATAGCGCTTGTCGAAACCCTGTACTGTTTCACTTGTGTTGCCGATTTGTCCTTGAATGTCGGACGCTATCTCCCCTCCAGCCTTGAGCGCTATCTGCTGGGCAGTAATCGCAAGGACTACACGGCATCACTGGCGACGCTTGAGCTGGACAGTCGTAAAGCGAAAGTGGATTTTCAAAAACTCAAGCAAGCCATTAAAGGACAACAGGAGATGATCGGTTTTCTCGTCGATCACAGTCAGAAGCTCGCAGGCGCTGCAGTGGAAGCTATTGTGGAAACTGCGCAACAGGCAGTGAAAGACGAATTTGAACCTGAGATTGAACGGCTTGAAGCTCTGCGTCTTGTCAACTCGAGTGTACGACAGGACGAGATAGAGGCATTGCACGAACGCCAGAAAGCGATCTGTGATGCGCTGGCCGATACACATCAGGAACTGGTTGCCATTCGGGTGCTGTTCAACATCTGAGCTGAATCAATAGACAGGAGTAGGTGAACACTATGATGATCATGTCGTTCAATGTGAACAGCGTCAGGCTTAGAATTCATCAATTGCAGGCAGCAATAGAAAAGTATTCACCTGATGTGATCGGTCTGCAGGAAACCAAGGTTGCCGATGACAGCTTTCCGGTAGATGAAATCAAAGAGCTGGGCTATCAGGTAGATTTCCATGGACAAAAGACGCACTACGGTGTGGCAATACTGTACAAACTCGAAACAACTGGTGTCAGAAAGGGATTTGATACCGATGCCGATGACGCACAGCGCCGCATGATCGCGATAGACTGCATCAGCCCCAGGGGCAATCCTGTCACCATAATCAACGGTTACTTCCCGCAAGGAGAAAGACGTAACCATCCAACAAAGTTTCCCGCCAAGGAAAAATTTTACGCTGATCTGTCACGGCTGTTGGCTGAAAACCACTCTTCGGAACAGGCACTGGTCGTTATGGGTGATTTTAATATCGCGCCGGTCGATGGTGATATTGGTATCGGCCCCGACAATGCCAAACGATGGCTTCGCACCGGAGCGACCAGCTTTCTTCCTGAAGAACGTGAGTGGTTCAAGACACTCTGCGATTGGGGCCTCAAGGACAGCTTTCGGATAAAGCACCCGAACGAGGATCAACTGTTCAGCTGGTTTGATTATCGCAGTAAAGGCTTCGATCGTGATCCCAAACGAGGCTTGCGTATAGATCATCTTCTATCTACAGATATTCTCACCGATCAATTGCAGGATTCTGGAATCGATTACGATATACGAGCGATGGAGAAACCTTCCGACCATTGCCCGGTCTGGTCACGATTTGATTTCTAGACACCAACAGTGAAAGTCGATGCTCGCTGCCTGATCGCAGCCCGGCTACCGTGACCCCACCGATAGAGAATGTTCGCCAGGCCAATCTTAACGGTAGCCTGTGGATGGTTTTCGCAATGGCCGCTTTTGCTCTCGAAGACGTTTGTGTAAAAGCCGCGTCGGTAACACTACCCGTCGCACAGATTCTGCTTATTTTCGGACTCGGTGGCGCTTTGTTGTTCGCGTTGAAAGCGCTGTACAATCGAGAATCACTGTTTAGTCCTGATGTTGTTTCCCGGCCGATGCGCTGGCGGGTATTGTTCGAAATAGTGGGTCGCTTGTTCTATGTGCTGGCAATCGCGCTAACTCCGTTATCATCAGCGACGGTCATCTTGCAAGCCACTCCCCTGGTGGTTGTCGCTGGCGCTGCGCTGGTGTTTGGTGAACACGTGAGCTGGTCAAGATGGGGGGCAATTCTGCTGGGTTTGTTGGGTGTCATCATCATCATTCGTCCTGGCAGTGAGAGCTTTTCGGGGCTTTCTGTTCTGGCGGTGCTGGGGATGATTGGTTTTGCAGGTCGTGACCTTGCCAGCCGGGCAGCACCACGTTCACTTAGCCCGTTTATTTTGGGGCTGTACGGATTTTTATCCGTGGCCATCGCAGGTGCCTTATATGCGATATGGGAACAGCGGGCTTTCATTTGGCCAGACAGCAACAATGCGCTTTATTTGTCGGCAGCCGTGTTGTCCGGCGTAGCTGCATACTATGGGCTGATGAAAGCCATGCGCACAGGAGAAGTTTCGGCGGTAACGCCCTTTCGCTACACTCGTCTGCTATTTGGTATTGGTTTTGGCGTGTTGTGGTTTGGTGAGCAGTTGAGTTTGGCCATGATCATTGGATCAGGAATGATCGTGATCTCGGGTTTATCTATCCTCTACAAACGTGAGGAGTGATCATTCCCTTTTTGCATTCAGTGGGCAAACACGAAATCTTGAAAATTAAAAAGAGTGCAGGAAATTGAATACAGAAAATACCAATACTGACGGGTCGACCGTGGTTATTACCGGTGTTAGCCGCGGCCTTGGGCGGGCCCTGGCTCTGGAATTTGCCAATCTGGGGCACACCGTCGTTGGCTGCGCACGCAATCAGCAGGCTTTAAACGAACTGGCTGAACAACTCCCTGCCCCGCATCGATTCGACGCCATTGATCAGGTGGACAACCACCGTGTTGTGACCTGGGCTAACGAAGTAGTGGCCAGTCACGGCAGCCCCGATTTACTGATCAACAACGCAGCTTCGATAAATCGCAACGCTCCATTATGGCAAGTTCCGGTCGACGAATTTTCGAATGTCATCGATATCAACATCAAAGGCGTGTTCCATGTCAGCAGAGCTTTTTTACCGGCGATGATCTCACGCGGATCGGGCGTGATCGTTAATCTCAGCAGCGGTTGGGGGCGCTCGGTCTCACCAGAGGTTGCGCCCTATTGCGCCAGCAAATGGGCTATTGAAGGCTTGACTCAAGCACTTGCCAGCGAACTACCCGATGGGCTGGCGGCAATACCACTAAACCCGGGCATTATTAATACCGAAATGTTGCAAAGCTGCTTTGGTGAAGCTGCCAACAGTTATGAAAAAGCCGGATCATGGGCTGCCAAAGCTGCGCCTTTTTTGTTGAATCTTGACGCTGGTGACAATGGTCGAGCGCTGACAGCACCCTAGCCCGCTTTATTCACGAAGGCGAACGGGATATTGAAGTTTACATACCGTTTCAAGGTCAATACCTATTTTTAGGAGGTATTTAGAATTTCTCACATTGCATTCTGTTCACCACCACAACCAGCCTGCCGTCACAGCTTGCCCGATTTGGCTCAACCCGTAGAATGGCTACGAACTTCGCCAAATCGAACAATCTGCATAGGCAGGCTGATTGTGGAGGCGAACCCTTCATGAATAAAGCGGGCTAGAAACCTGGCTACTCAACCCGGTTGCTGCAAGCATCGATGCAGAATGTCCATCGACAACGCTATCTCCGAATCGGTCACCAAAAGCGAAGGCATCAGTCGGATGGTTGCAGGCCTGGCCGCATTCACCAGTAACCCCTCCTCCAACGCAGCCGCCTGAGTGGATACGGCATGATTGCCCGGTAAATCCATGGCCCACAGCAAGCCGCGGCCACGTGAGCTTGTTATCAGGCCTTCACTCTGCAACTTCTTCATCGCTTGTTGCAGAGTTTCCGCTCTCTGTTGCACCTGATGCAGAAAATCTGCCGAAGCAATTCGCGACACCACAGCAGATGCCACTGCAGTCATCAACGGGTTCCCATTAAAAGTCCCACCCTGATCACCCGGTTCAAAACAACAAACATGTTTTGCAGCCAGCGTGGCCGATATCGGAACACCCCCTCCCAGGCCCTTGCCCAGCGAAACGATATCAGGGGTAATCGCTTCATGCTCAAAGGCAAATAAAGCACCGGTACGCCCGACTCCTGTTTGTACCTCATCAAGAATCAGCAGCACATTTCGCTCATCAGCCAGATCCCTTAGCTGTGCAAGATAACCCGCAGGCGGGGTTATAACGCCAGCCTCACCTTGAATCGGCTCCAGCATAATGGCCAGGGTCTTTTCATCAACCGCCGCTTTCATCGCTTCGATATCGCCAAAGGGGACTTTACTGAACCCCGGCATTGAGGGTGCAAACAACTGGTCCCATCCGGCTTTGCCACTGGCAGACATCATGGCCAGCGTGCGCCCATGGAACCCATTGACTGTCGTCACGATGTGTCTGGCATCGGGCTTGTGTTGCTGCCCCCATTTGCGCGCCAGTTTGACAGCAACCTCATTGGCCTCGGATCCGGAATTGGAGAAGTGCACCTGGTGAAGCCCGCTAAGCTCGACAAGCCGACTTGCCAGCTCCAGTTGGGGTTTATTGTGTAGCGCGGGGCTGGGAGTGATTAAACGGGATGACTGGGTGATCAGTGTATCCACAATTTCGGCCGGACAATGGCCCAGGGAATTGACAGCCCAACCCTGAATAAAATCCAGATAACGCTTGCCATTGGAATCCCACAACCAGGATCCCTGCCCGCGTTCCATGACGATTTCCGGTCGCTCTGTTATCCGCATAAGCGGGCTTGGAGCGGGAGTTCCGGATAACGCGGATTCAGAAACAACAGACGAGGTCTGAGCGGCGCGCACAGTCTGCGTTGCTGGGGTAGCTGCAGTTGCAGGGAGGGTGTTGGTTTTACTACTGGACTTTGTCATCGGAGTCTCCTGTGAGGCGACCTTGATGACTGAGTGTTACGCAAGCCGCCCTGTGAATGGACGGTGCTGGTAAATGCTGGATTTTAACTAACGCTTATAGCAATATTCGCCCGCCCTGACTGTGTCTGAGCGACGGCGGAGTCGGTTTATGCGAGTGCGAGTAAAGATCATGGGTCATTATGTTGAGCGGCCTTACCTGTTGTCAAGCCCCAATAGCAAACTCCATCAGTAGTCAATTTTCTTGCGCAACACCTTCAGTTTTCCACGTTTGGTCTTGCTGTCTACGCGTCGGCGTTTGGCATTTTTACCGGGCTTGGTAGCCCTGCGCGCTTTTTGCACCTGCGTCGCAGCCAGAACCAGTTGCCGCAGCCTGTCGAGCGCATCGGCACGGTTTTTCTCCAGATTGCGATAGCGCTGTGCTTTTATCACAACCACACCCTCACCGGAAATCCGGCTATCGCGATGCTGTAACAGGCGCTGCTTGACCTCCTCGGACAAGCTGGATTTGGCTATGTCGAATCGGAGGTGAATGGCGGAGGACACCTTGTTGACATTCTGCCCGCCTGGCCCCTGGGCACGAATAGACGCAATCTCGATTTCAGCGAGCGGGATAAACAGGGTTGTAGAAATTTCCAGCACGCAGGATTCAGGGTATCGTGATCAATTGATTGTCATGCAAAAAGGAAATCAGCTCTTGTTCAATTGAAGGGCAATCACTATGCCCACAATCTGCACTCTTGAAGACTGCATGCGGTGCTGCAGCATGCATGGTTTCAGCATGTTTGAAGTCGATCAGGGTATCTTGGGTTCCATGGAATATAAATACAGGCGGCTTGAATTGACGGACTATCGCCAAATTATCGTAGCGATCCCGCAACAAGCGGGACGGGTAACCCAACTCCGACACCAGTCGTGGCAGGCTACTGAAAGTTGACTCCAGCACCAGCGCTGATACTGCACGCGATTTTGCAAGCAAGGATGCAGCACCCCCGCCTATAGAACGCCCGTAGCTGATCACTTTGGTCGCATCGATATCTGCGCGCGTAGTCACACTATCGTAGGTTGCCAGCATCAAGGTGTTGATCGTGTCCAGCGAAGGCTTGCCACTGGCGCCCGCGTAGGACGGGTACTCTACAAGAGCAACTGCCACTCCCAAACGACGCAACTCGTCAAAGCCATAAACACGATCGTAGGCAAGTTCTGCATTACCGTGAGCATGGATAATAACCGGACTTGCCTGCGACCCGGAATCACCCTCAGCCGTATCGCTATCACCTGCGACGCTGGCACTTTGCCCGGATAACGGAGGCAGAAACAGGTAATAGCCCGATTCGAATTCCACTTTCTCGACACTGGCAACCAGAGTTTCTGATGGTTGATAGCCGGGAGCCGGATACAACAACCGTCGCTGAAAAAGAAACAACAGCAACAGGCCGGTGCCGGCAAACAGGCACAACAGAAATAACGTGCTGAAAAAATACCTCATGGAAAAAATCGAATCGAATTTCTGACTAATGGACTTTCAGAATGGATTTGCCCTGAACTGGATGCTTGAGTTGACCTTGGTAGTTGACAATGTAAGTTTTGAGGGGAGCAGATGCCAAGCGCATACTGCCCCCCCGCCAGCTATCGCTATTTCGGCAGCGATCCTTGCACACCTTCAACGTAGTAGTTCATGCCAAGCAACACGTCGTCGCCCAGCACTTCACCTTCGGCTACCACTTCTTCGCCCTGCTGATTGTTTATCGGACCCTGGAAAGGGTGCAGAGAACCATCGACGATTCCTTCCCTGACCACTTCGGCTGCCGCCTTGACATCATCCGGTACCGATTGACCATACTCACTGAACCCGACCATTCCCGACTTGATGCCTTTCCAGGTATCTTGAGACTCCCACGTTCCATCCATAACCGCTTTTACCCGTTCGATGTAGTACGGATCCCAATCATCGACGATCGATTGCAGCTGTGCTTTGGGAGCAAAAGCCATCATGTCAGACGCCTGACCAAAACCATAAACGCCACGTTCTTCGGCCACCTGCAAGGCGGCTGGTGAATCCGTGTGCTGGGTGATTATGTCAGCACCCTGATCAATCAGAGTCTTGGCCGCATCCGCCTCTTTACCCGGGTCATACCAGGTGTTGACCCAGATAACCTTGATCTCTGCATCAGGATTGACCTTGCGCATCGCAATGGCAAAAGCATTGATACCCCTGACAACTTCCGGAATGGGGAAGGATGCGATGTAACCAATGACATTGGATTTGGTCATCATACCTGCCATGGTGCCTATCACAGCACGACCCTCGTAGAACCGGGCACTGTAAGTAGATACATTAGCGGCACGCTTGTAGCCGGTAGCATGCTCGAATTTGATTTTGGGGAATGCCTTCGCCACCTTATTGGTTGCATTCATATAGCCAAATGACGTGGTAAAAATCAGATCATGCCCATCCATCGCGAGCTTGCGCAACACACGTTCTGCATCGGCTCCCTCGGCCACACTTTCCACAAACGTCGTTTCGACCTTGTCTCCAAACTCCTTTTCAATGGCCAAACGACCCACATCGTGCCGATAGGTCCACCCATGATCACCGATCGGGCCAACGTACACGAAGCCGACTTTCAACGGGTCATCCGCAGCGTGGGCCACAGTTGCCAGCACAAGGCTGGCAGCCAGACCAAGTGCTACCTTTTTTATTCTGCGACCGACACCAATGGATCGATCAGAATTGGAGCGAAACATAATTTAATCCTCATAGATATTGCTGAAAAAATTTTGCACTGGAAAACAGGTTTGTACAAAGTCAAATCGCAACGGTTACTACAAACAAAACGATTGTCAGGCAGTTGAACTGACGGGACGGGAATTGGTCATCTTGTGTCACAAACAACCGCCGATGTCAGGATGCCGGATAAAACGGTTTACCGATACTAGCTGGAGCGTTCTGCCGTATTCTACCCTGATCACGGGAAATGATGACAAGTACAATAATCGTTGCAAGGTAAGGTAGCATCGACATAAATTGGGAAGGTATCTGAATACCAAGGGCTTGAACGTGTAATTGCAGGATGCTGATGGACCCGAATAAATAAGCCCCGAACAACAACCGCCCCGGGCGCCAGGTTGCGAAAACCACCAATGCCAGAGCAATCCACCCCCGCCCGGCAGTCATATTTTCTATCCACATCGGAGAATAAGCCATCGACAGGTAGCAGCCTGCCAGACCGGCACAGGCTCCACCAAACAAGGTTGCACCGTAACGCCAACGTAAGACATTGATTCCCATGGAATGAGCAGCCTCTGGCGAATCTCCCACCGCGCGCAGAGTCAAGCCCCCACGGGTATGGTAGAGAAAGAACCACACCGCAGCGACCAACATAAAAGAGCCGTACACCAACGCGTCATGACTGAACAACAATTGGCCAAGCACAGGAAGCTCGGACAGGACCGGTAAATTCAACTCCGGCAGGCCCTCATACGCTATACCAACCAGCTGTTGCCCTGCCAGCGCGCTCAAACCGATACCAAAGATGGTCAGCGCCAGCCCGGTTGCCACCTGGGAGGCTTGCAGGCCCAGGGAAATAAAGGCGAACAGAAGCGCCAGCAGCAACCCGGCACCTGCACCAGCCACAACCCCCAGGATGCCGCTACCGGTAGCATGGACAACGGCAAAGCTGCACACCGCGCCACAGACCATCATGCCTTCAACACCCAGATTCAGCACACCCGATTTTTCAACAACCAATTCTCCAATGGCCGCATAAACCAGTGGTGTTGCAGCTGTAATGATCGTCAGCAGCGTCAATACCAGCACGTCATCGCTCATGTATTTCCCTCCGACCGGTGGGCCTGCGACGGCTGATTTCGCGAAGCCTCACGCGTCCGCTCATCAATGACCGGCCTGCGTCCACGGGGAATCACTCTGTAGAGAATCAGCACATCTGCAGCCAACAGAAAAAATAATAACAAGCCCTGAAAAACACCTGTCACCGCAACCGGCAGGTTGAGACTGATTTGAGCTGACTCACCACCCAGATAGGAAAGCGCCAGCAACAAGCCGGCAAACAGCACGCCGACAGGATGTAAACGGCCGACAAAGGCAACGATAATGGCAGTGAACCCATAGCCCGGCGAAACCGATGGCAACAGTTGCCCTATGGGGCCAGCTACTTCAAACAACCCCGCCGCACCTGCAGCTCCACCACCGAGCAACAAGCTGAACCAGATCGCGCCATTCTGGCTGAAACCGGCGAAACGACCAGCTCTTGGAGCAGCCCCGGTGACTTTCAACGAGAAACCCAGCATTGTGCGCGAGAGTAACAGCCAGATGCACAACACCAACAGCAAGGCCACCAGGAACCCCATATGCAGGCGCGTTCCCGGCAGGATGACTGGCATCGTCGCCGCTTCATGAAAAAGCCGTGACTCGGGAAAATTAAAACCGTCCGGATCACGCATGGGACCGTGCACCATGTAACTGAGTAGTAACGCAGCAACGTAGCTCAACATCAAGCTGGTTAATATTTCATTGGCATTGAAGCGAGTTTTCAACAGCGCCGGGATGGCTGCCCACAACATGCCACCGGCCATGCCCGCAAGAATCATCAGTGGCAGGACAAAATATGCGTCGACTTCATAGAACCAGAGGGCGACCGCCGCACCTGCGATCGCACCGGCAATCAACTGCCCTTCAGCACCAATGTTCCAGACACCCGCGCGAAAACCGACAGACAATGCAGTGGCAATGATAATCAAGGGAGCCGCTTTTACCCCAAGCTCGCTCAGACCGTAAAGCGAGGATACCGGTTCGATAAAAAAAGCATAAAACGCCTCGGCGGCCGGGATTCCCAACAAGCCAAACAACACCAAACCGGCCAGCAAAGTCATTATCAGTGCAGCGACCGGTGCGAAAAACACCCAAAAGGTGGAAGGTTGCTGCCGACGTTGCAGGCTAAACAACATGCTGTGACTTTTCCTGCGATGTCAGCTCACGACCACCCATCAGCATCCCGATATCAGCAGCACTGATATCTCTGGTGGGATAAACCTGTGAAACCTCCCCTGCACAAATGGCTGCTATGTTGTGGCTTATCAACATCAGCTCATCGAGGTCTTGCGATATCAGCAACACCGCTGCCCCGTTTTGCGCCAGTTTACGCAGCGCATCGTGAATGGCTGCAGCAGCTCCCGCATCGACGCCCCAGGTTGGCTGTGAAATAACCAATACCGACGGAGCCTGTAGTATTTCACGGCCCACAACAAACTTTTGCAAATTGCCACCCGACAAGCTCGATGCCAGTGCTTTCCTGCCAGTGCATTGCACCGCATAGTCAGCAATAATCTGATCGGTAAATGACTCGCAGCGGCTCCGGTTTATCCACCCGCCACGACTCAGTCGCATACGATGGAAGGCTGTCAGCAACGCGTTGTCGGACAAGGACAGCCCCGGTATGGCCGCGTGCCCCAGTCGCTCTTCAGGGACGCAACACAGTCCCAAACGGCGTCGACGCGCCGGAGGAAGATGCGCAACTGCGATATCGTCAAGTCCAATGGTTTCCGGAGTCGGTAACCTGGTTTCACCTGAAATGACACTCATCAATTCTGCCTGGCCATTACCAGCTACACCGGCAATACCGAGTAT
>CALFCE010000321.1 GCA_937951215.1 uncultured Granulosicoccaceae bacterium | reverse complement strand
GGCAGATATTCAAAAGAAGCTGGGCCTGTCTATTTTGTTGATAACACATGATCTGACTGTGGTCGAAAATGTTGCGCATCGAGTATGCGTCATGCAGGATGGCAAGGTTGTCGAATCCGGAGAGACAGCAAACCTGTTCAGTGCACCGCAGCATGAGTACACCAGACACTTGATTGATTCAGAGCCCGCCGGACGTGCCAATCAGGTTGACAGTGATGCCCCAGTGGTTTTAAAAGCCGACAATGTGCGTGTCTGGTTCCCAATCAAGCGAGGCTTCTTCCGCCGTACAGTCGACCATGTCAAGGCAGTTGATGGTGTGTCACTACAGATCAGAGAAGGTCAGACCATTGGTGTGGTTGGTGAAAGTGGCAGTGGCAAGACAACTCTGGCATTGGCTTTGCAAAGGCTGCTGCCCTGCGAAGGTGATGTCGTGTTTCTCGGGCAGGATGTGCAAAGTAAAACGCGCCAGCAACTTCGTGATATGCGTCGTGATATGCAAATGGTCTTTCAAGATCCTTACGGTAGTCTCAGTCCGCGAATGCTGGTCGGACAGATCATATTGGAGGGTTTGAAAGCGCATGGAATGCAAGGTACCGACGAAGAAAGCGAACTTCGGGTTTGCGAAGCGCTGGAAAGTGTTGAGCTGGATCCCGAAGCGAGGCACCGCTACCCACATGAATTTTCCGGTGGTCAACGACAGCGCATAGCTGTTGCCCGGGCCATGATATTGAAACCGCGTTTGATTATGCTGGACGAGCCAACTTCTGCTCTGGATCGTGCCGTTCAGGTGCAAATGATCGAGCTATTGCGGCAATTGCAGGTTAATCACCGCTTGGCTTATCTCTTTATCAGCCATGACTTGAAAGTGGTTCGTGCCATGACGGATCAAATGATGGTGATGAAATCGGGTAAAGTGGTAGAATCAGGTGACTCTGCAGAGATATTCAATAACCCACAGCAACCCTATACTCGAGAGCTGATTTCTGCGGCCTTTCGCATCAGCACTGGCTGAATCCACGCTTCATATTTCCTGTCAGAGCTGTACCCAGATATAATTGAGCCATACCGGTTTGCGGCGCTGCTTTGCGCCAGCCGATCCCAATTATCACCCGTCCGAAATTATTAAAGAGGAACTGTCATGTATCCCGAAAAACTGGAACTGCTTATCGCCGGAGAATGGTGTCAAGGAAGCGAAGGTAAGTCAGAAGCCGTGCTGAACCCCGCAACCGAGGAAGAAATTGCTCGAGTTCCCCATGCTTCGGCCGCTGATCTGGATCGCGCGATCGAATCCAGTCAGGAAGGATTCAAAGTGTGGAAAGCAACTCCTGCTGCCCAGCGTCAGCAAGTCATGGAGAAGGCTGCCAGGTTGATGGAAGAGCGCCATGAACAAATGGCTAAAACGCTGACCATGGAAATGGGTAAGCCAATAGCTGAGTCTCGCATAGAGGTTCAGTTTGCCATTGACGTTACGCGTTGGTACGCAGAAGAAGGCAAGCGCGCCTATGGGCGGGTGATTCCTTCTCGAGTCCCCGGTGTACGACAGATGATGATCAAGGAGCCGGTCGGACCGTCTTGTGCATTTGTAGCTTGGAATTTCCCGGCCAACAATGCCATCCGTAAAATAGCAGGTGCACTTGGCGCGGGTTGTTCAATGCTGATCAAACCGAGTGAAGAAACTCCCGGTACTGCGGTAGCGATAGCGCGGGCTTTCCAGGATGCAGGTTTACCGCCCGGTGTATTGAATGTGGTTTTTGGTGTGCCCGATGATGTGTCCCGGCACGTACTTGGGTCGTGGGTGCATCGCAAGTTGTCTTTTACCGGCTCTATTCCTGTCGGCAAACATCTGCAAAAGCTGGCTGCCGATACCCTGAAGCGTTGCACCATGGAATTGGGCGGGCATGCGCCAGTGATCGTGTTTGACGATGCAGATCTCGATAGTGCGATGGATATGATGGCTGGTTTTAAATTCCGAAATGCGGGGCAGGTGTGCATTTCCCCCACCCGTTTTTATGTACAGGAAAATGTGTACAAGCCGTTCGTAGCGGGGTTTGTCGAACGAGCGAAAGCCCTGAAAGTCGGAAACGGGCTTGACGATAGCAGCACCATGGGTCCGTTGATTGCAGATCGGCGTCTTGATGTCATGGAGACTTTCGTCAGTGATGCCAAGGATCATGGTGGCAAAATTGAAACTGGTGGGCAGCGATTGACCAATCAGGGTTATTTTTATGCACCGACTGTTATCAGTGATGTTCCGGACTCTGCCAAGATCATGTCTGATGAACCGTTCGGTCCTCTGGCGCCGATGACACCGTTCAAGACGTTTGATGAAGTTGTTGAACGAGCAAATTCATTACCTTTCGGGTTGGCATCCTACGTGTTCACCAAAGACGGTGCTAAGGCTGCGATGATCGAGGATTTACTCGAGTCCGGTATGGTCGGTGTCAATCATCCTATGGTCTCAACACCGGAGTCTCCGTTTGGTGGTATCAATGAATCAGGCTACGGTTCTGAAGGTGGTATTGAAGGTCTGGATGCGTTTCTGCGGACCAAATTCGTCACTGAAAAAGACGTCTGAGTTTCTAACGCTCTGTCTGCTGGCTGCCAGCCGTGACGGGGGGCTCAGGTACAGCACCAACGACGACCACGACAGTGGTTATTGTGGGTGCTGGTTTGAGCGGCTTGTGTGTGGCCTGGCAGCTTGGCAAGCTCGGTATCTCCTGTCGGCTTCTGGAAGCCAGAGACCGGGTCGGTGGTAGAATCCTGTCACCGAACATCAACGCGGCAGGAGAGCCGATCACATCACTGATCACTGAGCCTGTTGTGACGAGTCAGTCGTCTGCTGATTCAGACGCTGTTACCCAAGCTGCTATCAATCCCACTGCCCTGAATCCGACTGCGCTGAATTCCGGTGCCATAGATTTGGGTCCGGCGTGGTTCTGGCCGGGACAACAACAGCTTGAAAACCTGATCGATGAGTTGTCGTTGCAGCAACTTGTTTATCCACAGGCCGAGCTTGGCGCGTCCGTCCTCGAGTACGCCGACGGTTCACTACACAAAAGTCATGGGGCTGCCAGTATGGCGGGTTCCTTGCGCTTGCGTGGAGGTCTTGGTTTGCTGGCAGAAACACTGCTCGCCAAGCTCTCAACTGAGGTATTGGCCTTAAGCACACGAGTCAGTGCGATCCATCGTGTTGATTCATCCAGTCAGGCATCGTCAGTCACACCTGTCACAGTGGATGTTGTTGAGCGTGGGCAACCCGCTCGCTATGTCTGTCAGTATCTGGTTCTGGCTGCACCCCCTCGTGTTGTCGACAACACTATTGCGTTTTCTCCTGCATTGCCGAGTAAACAGTCGGGTGTTATGACGTCGGTGCCGACCTGGATGGCAGCGCAGGCAAAACTGATCGCAATCTATGCGCAACCGTTTTGGCAGGCACAAGGTTTGTCAGGTGATGGTATGAGTCAGCTGGGGCCTCTGGTGGAGTTGCATGATGCCAGCCCTGTGGGTAGTCAGTGTGCAGCGTTATTTGGATTTGTCGGCATCCCAGCCCAACAGCGTTCGGGTAATACAGAGCAAATCAAAGGCTTGGCCGTAGAGCAATTGGGACGCATGTTTGGTGATCAGGCCGGTGAGCCATTGTCCGTCCATTATAAAGATTGGTCACAAGATGATTTGACCTGCACATCGCATGATTTGCCGGGCAACAGTGTTCATCGCAGGGGTAATGGTGGTTTGTTGACCGAGTGGGATGATCGTATCGTTTGGGCGGGTAGTGAAACCGCCAGCATGACTGGCGGCGCTAGTGGGCATACTGCAAACGGCTATCTGGAGGGTGCTGTCGAAGCTGCCCGTCGCGCGGTAGGGACAATCCAGCGATTACTTGAATAATTACCGTGGACTATCAAGTTAAGCCTTTTATTCTGGCATTACCGTGTCTATTCGAGCTGAATACTGGCCAGGCTGCTGTTGTCTGTGGTGTAGATTTGCCCGCTTAGAGGTAAAAAAGATTCGCTCGCTGTCAGGGCAAACGTTTGATCACATAGTTCGTTTGCAACGGCTTCAAGTCTTGAGACAAAGCCGCTGGTGTCGAGTACTGCTCGGTAGACCATACTGCATCCCGGTTGGTCTGAATCAGCTGTAATAAACAGTGACGTTTTGTCGCGGGTGAGAGAAGTCATTTCAAGAGCGGGGATTTGCTGACCCTTTGACATGTTCAGAGCGGACTTGCTCAGAGCGTCCTTCAGAGCTTGCGCAGCTTTTACAGGTTCTAGAAATGCCACGCGATTGTCGACAGGTTTTCCCGATGTCAATCTTGTTTCTGCCCACTGGACTATATCTGCATCCGATAGAAAACTGGTCTCCCCTTCGGTGTATTCATTGGAAGACATTCCCTCATAGCTGCTGATCCAGCCATCGATACCCTCATTGCTGCCATGTGCCAGGTGCAGCCAGTGAATATTGTAGGCTTGAGACAGGGCTCGAGCCTTGTCATGATCTGAGTCTTCACCTTGGGCCTGTGCTTTGTTCGTTGGTGGTTCGGTGGCTGCAGGTAAGAGTTGTGCAACCCACAGATGACCTGATGCGAGGTTGTTGTCGTAGTCCGACTCGAAGCGGAAGAGTAGACCGGCATCAGCGCTGATTCGATAGAGAGATTTAGCACCGGTGACGATCGCAGGCCCAGCTGAATCCATGCGGCCGGTCGTGTAGTGTCTGAGCATGCCCGCGGTATAGATGCCATCGTCATTGACACTGCCAATGGCTTCCGGCGTGCGCAGTTCAACGACATAGCCATAGCGATAGGGGTTTGACCCACGATCTATCAGTGCATTGGCTGTTGCTACTGCAGCGAGCTCAGGTAGTTCATCAGCGGTTGCTGCCGTTTTGTCAGTCACACTGGCTTGTGGGTGATTCCAGATGGAGGTCAGGGAAGGTGACATTTTTTCGGTAAACAGTACTGACTCCCAATGTGTGGTGCTGGTGCCGATGACATTGAATACTCCATCGATTTGAGTCGTTGCCAGCATGCTTGAGGTTGTCAGATCGGCAGACCAAAGAGCGTTATTGTCAGGCATCAGTGTTAACCGACTGATGGCGGATAAGCCGCGATAGCTTCCTTCGCTGTTCCAGACACTGTAAAGATTGCCACCTTCACCGGCAGGGACAAACGCGTGAGCGGTCGCTCGAACAGTTGCGTTCTCGCCGAGGTCCAGTAAATCGCCCGCGGCTGAAACCAATGTACCCAACGGCTGTTGGGTGTTGGAATCATCCGAAGAACCGAGCAAATCACCATGGTTCGCAAGCACCGTGGACTGGGGTGCTTCTGAACTCGATTGAGGCTCTGTCAACCCTTTGTGGGCGCGGTGATCGAGAATAACCGGTTGGTTGAATACACTGACGCTATCACTCAGCTTGTGGTTTGTGCTGAAAAAAAGATCACCTGCTGCGTTGCTGGCAAAGGCCGGGGCAATGTATTTTTTTGTTGTACTGTCAGAGTCCGCCGGATTTCCGGTGCTGGCTATTTGCTCTGCAGCTTGGTCGTTTCCAGCCTGATTGGAGTTGGACTGTTCGGCAACAGCAGATGACCCGTATGCTGACACAGCCACCAGTAAAATAACTGCAGTTCTGACTGCGCGCCCGATGTTGCCTGAGATGTTGCCAGAA
>CALFCE010000320.1 GCA_937951215.1 uncultured Granulosicoccaceae bacterium | reverse complement strand
GTTGGGCATGGATGGTGGTCAATATCAAGCGATCGAGTATGCCGGCGAGACGATTGCGAGTCTGCCAATGCAGGAGCGGATGACCCTTTGCAACATGGCGGCAGAGCTTGGCGCGCAAGCAGGATTGATTGCTCCGGATCGGGTTACTTATGAGTCCCTTGCAGCGCTCACTTCTGGCGGGCAGCAGCGCAGCGGCAGTTCAAACGTTGATAGTGATGCGTTGCTCGATGATGCCGGCCCAGTTGCCAGTGCACACGACTGCGAACGGCTGATGCGTCGCTGGCCCGCTACCACGAGCACCGATGCGGATAGCTGTTTTATATTCGATGCTTCGACCCTTGCACCACAAGTGGCAGCACCTCATTCACCTGCCAATGCGGCTGACGTCTCGGAGTTTGCTGGACAGGCGTTTGATGTTGCCTACATTGGGGCGTGTACCGGCGCAAAATATTCTGATTTGCTGATGGCCGCTGAAGTGTTGAGAGGTAAAAAAGTGGCAGCGGGTGTACAGTTGATTGTTGCACCAGCCTCTGTGCGCGACCGGCAACGAGCTGAAGCTGACGGCACGATGAAAATTCTGGCTGATGCCGGTGCCCGTGTTTTAGTGAGCGCCTGTGGAATCTGTGCTGGATATGGAACCGAGCGCCTCGGCCCGGGTGTGCGTTGTTTATCAACTACGGCCCGTAATTTCAAGGGACGCATGGGAGATGCAAGCTCGCAAGTCTGGCTGGCCTCTCCTTATACAGTGGCAGCCAGTGCCATTGCCGGTGAAATATCCGACCCCAGAGACTGGTTATGAGAACGGTGATGAGTGATTCTGACGGTGATTCTGGCAGCGCCTCTGCCGGTCGCGCCTGGGTGTTCGGTGATAATGTAGACACCGATGCCTTGGCACCGGGGCAGTATATAAAAAAACCTATCGAAGAATTGGCTAGCCATTGTCTGGAAAGCCTTGAACCGGGGTTTGCCAGTAAAGTTGCTGTTGGCGATGTTGTCGTTGGGGGACGAAATTTTGGAATGGGTTCATCGCGTGAACAGGCGGCGCAGGCACTGTGTCTGTTGGGAGTTACTGGTGTGGTTGCCCGGTCTTTTGGTGGTATTTTTTTCCGCAATGCCATTAACCTTGGACTGCCGGTATTCACCCCGGTGAGCACCAATGCGGAGGCTGACAACTCGACTATTGCCGTCGCCGATGGCGACAAGGTGGAGCTGGATGTTGAGGGTGCCAGGTTGATTAATCACACCAGCGGTGAGCAGCTGCAGTTAACGCCACTACCCGAATTCCTGCTGGAAATGATTCGAGCCGGAGGTCTGGTCAAGGTGCTGGAAAAACGTTTTGCTCGATAGTTATTCAATTTTGATCTGCTGAACACACATTTATGTCAAAAGTCCTATCTGACCCAGACGAGCCAGGAGAAGTCCTGCGGAGCCTTCTGCAGGCACCGGATATTGTGCTGGCTCCTGGTGTTTATGACAGTCTGTCTGCGCTGGTAGCAATGCAATCAGGTGCCCAAGCGCTGTATCTGTCCGGGGCCAGTATTGCTTACACACGGCTGGGCAGGCCTGATATCGGCCTGGTATCGGTGACCGAGGTTGCGTCCACGCTGGCCTTGATCTGTGATCGTGTCTCACTGCCAGTCATTGTCGATGCGGATACCGGCTTTGGTAATGCACTCAATACCGCGCGCACGGTCAGGGAATTCGAACGTTGTGGTGCCGCTGCGATCCAGCTGGAGGACCAGACCTTGCCAAAGCGATGTGGGCATTTGACCGGAAAAACCCTGGTCAGTACCGAAGAGATGGTTGGAAAACTGCAAGCCTCGGTCGACGCGCGCCGCCATACCAGTACGTTAATCGTGGCAAGGACAGATGCGATAGCGGTAGAGGGGTTTGAAGCCGCTCTTGAACGGGCCGAACGCTATGCTGATGCTGGAGCTGATGTGTTGTTCATTGAAGCACCGCAAACAGAACAACAAATGCAACAGATCAACGATCGGTTCGCAGGTCGAATCCCACTGCTTGCCAATATGGTTGAAGGTGGTTTCACGCCGATGCGATCCACTGAGCAGCTACAGGCATTGGGTTTTTCGATTGTGATTTACCCGGGCGGTTTGGTACGCGCATTGGCACCGGCAATGCAGCGCTATTTTTCAACCTTGCTGAACGATGGCAGCACCGGGAAGCTACGAGACAGCATGACTGATCTTGCGGGGGTCAACGAAATTCTTGGCACTTCCGATTTGTTGCTGCTGGGTAAACGCTACAGTCAGGATCAGGAGAATCAAGGTGATTGATGCGGTTACGCTTGCTGTATTAAAAGGACGGCTCGAGCAGATTGCCGATGAAATGGACGCGACGCTGTTTCGCTCGGCCTTCAATCCAATTATTGCCGAAGCGCACGATGCCTCTCATGGTCTATACGATGCCCGCTCCGGTGACACATTGGTGCAGGGCAAATCCGGTTTGCCTATTTTTGTCGGTGTGATGGCCTTCGCGGTTAAAGCCGTGATCGACAAGGCCAGGCTGCAGGGTGGCGATAAAGCCGGTGACACCTGGATATTCAACGACCCTTATGACGGTGGAACACATTTATCCGATTTCAGGCTGGTGCGTCCGGTATTTCGCGAGATCGATGGCGAGCAAACGGTATTTTGCTATCTGGCTTCAGTCGGTCATTGGCATGATGTCGGCGGCAATGTACCAGGCAACTATAACCCGGTAGCGACTGAGTGTTTTCAGGAAGGCATGTTGATTCCCCCGGTAAAACTATTCAGAGACGGTGAGCTGCAACAGGATATTGTTGACATATTAAGTTGCAACACCCGTTTGCCAAATTCCCTGTATGGCGACATGAATGGTCAAATCAATGCGCTCGATCTGGGTGAGAAGAGACTGCACGAGTTGCTGGATGAATATGGCGATCGTGAAGTTGCCAGCGCGTTGGCAGAGCTCAAATCGCGTGCGGCTGATCTCATGCGGGCACGTATATCCGAGTTGCCTGACGGGCAGGTCGGGACTGAGGACTTTCTTGATAACGATGGCATTGTCGACCAGCCGTTAACGGTTGCGCTGGACCTCTCCGTGACTGGCAATCGACTGACGCTGGATTTTTCTCGCTCATCAAAAGCCTGTGCCGGGCCAGTCAATATCTCGCGCTCTACCACCATTGCCGCTTGCTATGTTGCGTTAAAGCATGTGTTTGATGATGTTCCCGCCAATGCCGGGGTGCTTGAACCTGTGGAGTTTGTGATACCCGATGATTCCCTGTTATCCGTCACCGCGCCGAAGCCTGTAGGCGGATATACCGAAACCATATTGCGCTTGATAGATGTGGTGTTTCTGGCGATAGCCAAACTTGCACCGGAAAAATCCACGGCTTGTGCCTACGGCACAATCAACGCTCTGTCTCTCAACGGGCATCGGGCAAATGGCCAACGATGGGTGATGTTTTCCTTTTTTGGTGGTGGCCATGGTGCACATGCAAGCGGCGACGGGCTAAATCACGGCAATGCGCCTATTTCCACCGCAACCATCCCACCACTGGAAATTCTTGAAGCGGCTTATCCGGTGATGTTCAGACAATGGGCACTGCGTGCTGATTCAGGCGGTGAAGGTTATTGGCGAGGCGGTCTGGGTGCTGTTTACGAGTTGGAATTACTGGAACAGCAGGCGGAAGGTTTTTTGTTCGGAGAGCGAGGTCGTTATGCTCCTCGCGGTATCGCTGGTGGTGCAGAGGCCGCTCTGAACCGTTTTAGTTATGAACAGGAAGACGGAATCAAAGAGCCGCCAATGACATCGAAAATGGTCGGAATAAAATTAGTCAAAGGTCAGGCGGTCAAACTTGAGACACCCGGTGGGGGTGGATACGGGGACGCTGGACTGCGACCGCAGGCACTGATCGAACGTGATCGGGAGCTGGGTTATACCGGATCGGCGACGTCGAAGCCTGAGCCGAAGTCAGGTCGAGCGCAAGTCAATCCGGGAGATATAGAGTGAGCGGGGTTGTGGTCGGGGTTGATATTGGAGGCACGTTTACCGATATCTTTGTCCACGACGAAGCGCGTGCTGTCAGTAAAACCGTCAAGGTACCTTCTACACCGGATGATCCGTCACGGGCTTTTGTTGAGGGTTTGTTTCAAGCCGTTGACGACATAGAGGCAGTGACAACGGTATTACACGGCACTACCGTTGCCACCAATGCATTACTCGAAAACAAAGGCGCCAGGGCAGGATTGATCACCACCCGAGGCTTTGCCGATGTGTTGGAGATGCGTAGACGGGACAGGCCAACCACCTGGGGTTTGCGAGGCAGCTACCAGCCTGTGATCGAGCGTGATCGTCGCCTTGAAGTCAGCGAACGGGTACTGGCTGATGGTACGATTCGGGAAGAGGTCGACTTGCAACAGGTTCGACAGCAGACGCAGCGCTTGCTTGACATGGGTTGCGAATCGGTGTGCCTGTTTTTTATCAATGCCTATGCGAACGCTGCCAATGAGCAAGCGGCAAGTGAAGTCATCCGGGAGTTATGGCCCAATGACTATGTTTCAGTGGCGACTGAAATTGTGCCGGAAATTCGCGAGTTCGAACGCGTTTCTACCGCTGCCCTGAATGCCTGCTTGCAGCCATTGGTCTCACGCTATTTTGACAACTTGCAAAAGACACTTAAAAAGCGTGGTTTCGCAGGCGAATTACTGATCGTGCAATCCAATGGTGGCGTCATGACGGTCGATACCGCAAGGCAATTACCGGTACGAACGGCCTTGTCCGGACCGGCAGCAGGAGTGATTGCTGCCAGAGCCATTTCAGCAGCGGTAGATATGCCCAATATTGTTACCTGCGATATGGGAGGGACCTCCTTCGATGTCTCTTTGGTTGCCAATGGGCAAAGCGCGTTGGCAGCGCAAACCTCTATCGGATTTGGCCGTGTTGTTCGAACACCAATGATTGAAATCTCAACCATCGGTGCCGGAGGCGGATCCATTGCAAGAGTTGATGCTGACGGTTTGCTGCGGGTGGGACCGGAGTCAGCAGGATCTGATCCCGGGCCGGTCTGTTACGGGCTGGGCAGCAGCATGCCAACGGTGACCGATGCCAACCTCGTGCTGGGTCGTATTAATCCGGATCGTCCTATTGGCGGGGTGCTCGACAGGCTCGATGTCGATGCCGCGACCGCCGCTATTCTGGAACATGTGGGTAAACCGCTAGCGCTTGATGCAAAGCATGCAGCCAATGCGATTTTGCGTGTTGCCAATGCGCATATGGCTGGTGCCATTCGCCTGGTGTCGATCGAACGTGGTCATAATCCGCGACATTTTGCGGCGATGCCTTTTGGTGGTGGCGGCGCTTTGCATACCGGTGCACTCATCAAGGAAGTCGGCTTGCAGGCAGCCATAGTTCCTCGCTACCCGGGTATCACCTCGGCCATCGGCTGTGTGGTCGCTGATATGCGTCATGACCGTGTGCAAACCGTTAACGCCATGCTTGATGGTCTTGACACAGACGGCTTGAATCAAGCCATGATGTCCACCACCAGAGAATTGCAGCAAACACTGGATGCCGCACAATCCGGCATAGAGCAGGTCGAGCAGTATTATGAGCTTGATATGCTGTACGCTGGCCAGTCACATACCGTGAGTGTCACCTTGCCAAATCCGGTTAAGGGCGCAGCACCTGCTTACAGTATTGAGGATATTGCATCCACATTTGATGCAACCTATCAACAGGCCTATGGCCGTTTGCTGTCGGGTATCCCGCGTCGAGTGGTTAACTACCGTGTTGTGGTGATCGGCAAACGGCGTTCATTTGATGCAACGTCACTCGGTAGCAGAGCAGGTTCAGATAATGCTGTTGAGGGGGAACTCGAAAACGCGGCAAAGGCAGAGGCCATTGCGACACGACAAGTCTGGGTAGACGGTGCAGAGGTACCAGTCCCCATCTATGCCAGGGAGTTGTTACCGGTCGGGCAGCAAATCGCCGGGCCCGCTTTGATTGAGCAGCTTGATACCACTATTTTTATTGATCCGGGCTTAAGTGGGTGCACAGATCAGTGTGGCAATATTGTGATCAAACCGCTGGTATAGAAAACAGTAAAACAAGTTCCCGGCGAGAAACCCAAACCCAGTTTATCAAACCAAGTTTACCAAACCCAGTCTACCGAACCGAGTCTACTAATGAACTCCGACGCACCGATAGCACAATCCGCTCTGTTGATCGTCGATTTACAGAACGACTTCCTGCACCCGGAAGGGGCTTACGGGCGGGCAGCTCAAAAGGCAGAGAGCATTGCTGCCTTGCCTGCGGTAGTGTTGCCGATAGCTGATGTGATGCGAAGTGGGGGAGGCTGGGTTGTCTCAACGCAATTTACGCTGGTACCTGGAAAACGCGGTGAACCGTTTATATCAGAGCATCTGGCACGGCTGCGCCCTTTCTTGACTAAGGGAGACTTTAGCCCCGGCGAGTGGGGGCATCAGTTGGTTGACGAGTTGCAGCCAGCCGACCTGACGATAGAAAAAGTCGCTTATTCCGCTTTCCATCAGACACGTCTGGATTTTGTGCTGAAAAAAGCCGGCATCACTCAGTTGTATGTGTGCGGCATTGTGACCAATGGCGGTGTTGCGTCAACGGTGCGTGCGGCACATGTCAGGGATTTTGCGGTCACGGTTGTCAGCGATGGTTGTGCCGCTTTCTCTGATCAGGCACATCAACAATCGCTGGCTGATCTCTCCAGTATTGTGCGGGTGATTGATAGTGCGGCTGTGTTGCATGAATTAACAACATCAAAAACCTGATCGACTATCACAGGCCTTGCTACAGTGGTTGAATTAATAGACAACGAACAGACCGACTACGATATCGAAGTTGATACTGTTGTTGTGGGGGCTGGGGCCTGCGGTATGGTTGCCTCATTACTGCTTGCCGAGGCTGGTATCGATACGCTGTTGTTGGAGCGAGACGATACTCCGCGAGGTTCTACCAGTATGTCATCGGGCTTTATTCCTGCCGCCGGAACCCTGTTGCAGGAATCCGCGGGTGTGTCCGACAGTGCCGAGTTGTTCGCTGCCGATATTCAGCGCAAGGCCAATGCCGAAGCTGATCCGCAGATTGTCAGTGCCGTAACTCAAAGCTGTGGCAAGGTACTCGATTGGTTGCAACAACAGCATGGATTGGAGTGGGTGTTATTGGAGGACTTTTTATACCCCGGCCACAGTACCCACCGAATGCACGCGGTGCCTGAGAAAACAGGGGCAGCACTGCATGCGCGACTGTCCAATGCGGTAGAGCGTGCCGGGGTGTCAATCGCCACCTCGGCCAGAGTCGTCGCCCTGATTGTTGAGCCAGCCGCTGCGACAAAGCCGGTACAGATCTGTGGCGTCAGGGTGCGGCGCCCGGATAATTCCAGTGAGACCATAAAAGCTTCTGCTGTAATTCTGGCCTGTAATGGTTACGGTGCCAACTCGGCATTAATGAAGCGCTTTATTCCCGAGATGGCGGAGGCTTACTATCACGGTCACCCGGGTAATACCGGAGATGCTGTGATCTGGGGAGAGTTGCTTGACGCGGCACTTGTTCACACCAGCGCTTACCAAGGACATGGCTCCCTGGCGTATGGGCACAATATCCTGATCACCTGGGCGCTGTTGATGGAAGGTGGTGTACAAATTAACCAGCGAGGCCAACGGTTTTCCAATGAACACAAGGGATATTCCGAGCAAGCAGTCGAAGTCATCAGGCAGCCCGGAGATTTCGTGTGGAATGTGTACGATCATCGTTTGCATGCGATGGGTCAGAACTTCCCTGATTATCTGGAAGCTGTGGCCGCGGGCGCGCTCGTCTGTGCCGACAGTGTATCGGAGTTGTCTGATTTGACTGCGATGCCCCTGACTGATTTACAAAAGACTCTGCAGGAAATCGAGCAGTTGGCAAGTGTAAATGGTACCGATCAGTTCGGGCGTCAGTTTAACAGTGATCAAATTCTGCAAGCGCCTTACTATGCGATCCGGGTAGCTCCTGCGGTGTTCCATACGCAAGGAGGTCTGGCGATTGACCACAAGGCCAGAGTGCTGACAACTGAAGGCGACATCGTGGGTAACCTCTACGCTGCCGGTGGTGCAGCCTGCGGTGTATCCGGTTCTTCTGTTGCCGGCTACTTGTCAGGGAATGGCCTGTTGACTGCTGTGTCACTCGGCGCGATTGCAGCAACCGATATTGGCAGCGCCAGGGGGGTCGACCCGATTATTCCTGCCTGCCAGATTGTGATACCCGATGAGAGACCGGCTGGTTGATCATTGAATAATCGTTGAGTTGTTATTGAGTTGTTATTGAGTTGTTATTGAGTTGTTATTGAGTTGTTGTTGAGTTGTTGTTGAGTTGTTGTTGAATCTGGGAGAGCGTCAGATGAAAATTGCAGTACTGGGTGGAGGTAACGGCTCACTTGCCGCTGCGGCGGATCTGACCCTGCAAGGGCACACCGTTAGTCTCTGGCGACGAAACGTCACGGCGATTGAAACCCTGTGTGCAAATGATTGCTTACTGACCCTGAAGGATTTTAGCGGCCAGCATAAAATTTCGTTGTTCAAGGCTACCACTGAGATCGGGGAAGCCATTAATGGTGCCGAGCTGATCGTTTGCCCGGCACCGGCAACAGCGCAGCCGGATATAGCAGCAGGTTTATCGAGACACCTGCAAAATGATCAGGTCGTTTTTATGCCACCGGGCAGCTTCGGCTGTTATGTAATGGCGGATATCCTGTCTCGCAGTAACAACCCGTCACAGGTGATGTTTGCTGAAGCCGGGACCTTGCCGTATCTGACCCGAAAGCATGCGGAGGATACGATTGCCATCACCACGCGGGCAACGCGTTTACCGACCGGTGTGTTTCCTCTGCAGCGTAAATCCGAAGCGCTGGATATTATTGCTCGAGCCTATCCGGCGGTTGAAGATGCTGGCGATGCTTTATCGGGTGCGTTAATGAATGCAGGCCCGATCATCCATCCACCGTTGATCATGATGAATGCCGGCGCCATTGAACACTACAACCGGGATCTGGCGGGTGACGGCCGTCGCTGGGATATCCACAATGAAGGGACGCAACCTGCCATCAGACGGGTGACCACGCGCCTTGATGGTGAACGTATCGCTGTTCGTGAGGCATTGGGTTATGGAGCACCACATTTCCCGTTGGCCGATCACTATGACGATGAACGTGAGGAGTGGATGTACGGCAATCTCGCTCATGACAAGCTGGTCGACTCCGGTGACTGGCGTGAAGAATTGATTCTGACCGATCATCGCTATATGCGTGAGGACATACAAACCGGATTGGCCTTTCTGGTATCAGTTGCTGCATGGGCCGGGGTGGCGGCACCGACGGCGACGGGCTTGCTCGCCCTGGGCTCTGCCGTGTGTGATGACCGGTTTGAACAGACTGGTCGCACAATGAAAACGCTGCAATTGGACGACTTAAGTGTTGATGAGTTACAGCACCGATTGATGCATGGTCTATCAACAGGCTAACAAAGATGAGCTTCACATGACTGAACACGCGCAAGAGATCACCCCACCTGTGAACAGCAGTCAACGAATTGTGTCGGTTGGGGCAGGAAGAATGGGTCGCGGTATTGCAGTGACATTTGCGATGGCCGGCTTTGCAGTTGATGTTATCGATTTAAAGCCGCGGTCTGATTCTGACTACCAGTCACTGAGTAACAAAGCGACAGCTGAAATCGAATCGACATTGGGCATGTTGTCAAAAGTCGGGTTGATAGAGCAAGCGGATATTCCGAAGATATTGGCAAGGATCAGTCTGCAAAATATCAATGATGCACCAGTGGTATTGGCAAACGCGGATATCGTGTTTGAAGGCGTGACTGAAACCCTGGATGCCAAGCGTGATGCATTAACCAGAGCGTGTGAGTTTATGCGAGCTGACGCTATCCTGGCTTCAACTACGTCCACTATATTGTCTGATGATTTACAGTCAATGGTGACAGGCCCTGAGCGTTTTCTGAATGCGCACTGGCTCAATCCGGCTTATCTGGTACCGTTGGTAGAGCTATCTCCCGGGGCTAAAACTGATCCTGCAGTAACCGCAACGCTAAAACAGTTACTGGAGTCGATGGGTAAGGTGCCGGTGGTTTGTGCAGCCAGCCCGGGTTATATCGTGCCGAGGATTCAGGCATTGGCAATGAATGAAGCGGCGAGAATGGTTGAAGAGGGAGTGGCATCATCCGAGGATATAGACAAAGCGACCAAATACGGCTTTGGTTACCGGTTTGCTATTCTGGGTATGCTGGAATTTATTGACTGGGGTGGAGGGGATATCCTCTATCACGCCAGCCGTTACATGACGGCCGCCACTGGTGATCAGCGTCATGCCTCACCGGACATTATTGCAACCCATATGCGAGAAGGCAAAACGGGCCTCGGTGCAAGAGAGGGGTTTCTTGATTACTCGAATATGGATGTAGATCAATACCAGCTGGAGAAAATCCGTGCATTTGTTGCGATGCTGGAGCATCTCGATAAAATGCCGCGACGAGAATAGCCTCTCTTGTACGAGCGCGGTTTCCGCTTCGCGGACGGGAGTTCAAGTCACAGCTCGATTTTAAGACCCAGACTGATCCAGCTTTGATCAACAAAATCGTGCTGTTGACGGGATTCGTAGAAAATAAAAGCGCTGGTACCCCCGCGTAATACGGTGCTTAGTCCGGCACCGATAGTGGCGTAACTCGAATCCCGTTTGCTACCCTGGAATACCAGTGAATCGTTTGTCGACAACAAGGTTGCAGCCAGCTCATCTTTGGTTTCCTCGTTTTCGGCTTCGAACTCAAGCCTGACTTCGGGAATAAAAACGCCCAGTCGCGTGCTGAATGTGCGTGACAGGCGAGCTCCCAGACTCAGCCGGTTTGATCTAATCGATTGTTCGCCAAAAGCGTAAATCAGGCTGGAACCGGCAGCCGAGCTATCGGTTGATTCTTCATAGGCATCGATTGTGGCAGAGGTAAACAAGAGCCTGAAAAAACCTCCCAGGTTCCATTGCGAAAAACTGAAATCTTTACCGCCACCCAAAGCGAAAGAGTAGAGAGTTGAATCTGTTTCCCCAAACGCTTGCACTCTGTTTCCCGACTGATCACCTTCAGCGTCACCCGTGATACTGATCGATCGTTCCAGGCTGTGAGAATTGACGCCGATATCCAGTACCAGATCCAGATAGCCCGACCCGGCACTGAACAGGGTTGCAAATGCCGTAAAATTGGCACCGTTTGATTCAGCCCCACCGACTGTTCCGGTAAAGTCGGTTTTGTTGCTGGCAAAGCCTATCCCACTACCCAACACGATAAAATCAGTCAGACGGTAGTCGAAGCCTGCGGTGATATTGCTTGCCGATAGATCTGCATTTTGCTCGAACTGCGCCCCGTCAATTTCGCCATCGGAAATTGAAGCATTGGCAAATCCACCCCATCGCGAGACCAGACCGGAAGAAAACCCTGTTTCCGTATCGTCGAG
>CALFCE010000319.1 GCA_937951215.1 uncultured Granulosicoccaceae bacterium | reverse complement strand
GACAATATCTGGTGCCACGGTGATTATGTCGAGCTGACAGATCGTGAGGTCCCCTCTGATCAAGAGGTTGCCCCCCGGAGTGATTCGAACGATATAGCGCTTGCTACTCGATACCATGGCCTGATTATTTACGGTCGATCTGATGCTGTGCTCAACCCGGGAGGGGTACGCATTGGCACCGCTGAAATATATCGTCAGGTTGAACAATTTGATGAGGTTCTGGAAGCGCTGGTGGTAGGCCAGCAATGGCAGAGTGATGTCAGGGTGGTGTTGTTTGTACGGTTGCGTGAGGCGACAGAACTCGACGATATATTGATCGACAAGATAAAGCAGAAAATCAGAACCAATGCCACACCCCGGCATGTACCTGCCCTGATTCTGCCAGTGGCCGACATACCACGCACCAAGAGTGGCAAAATAACCGAGTTGGCTGTTCGCAACATTATTCACAATCAACCGGTAAATAATCGTGATGCTCTGGCCAACCCGGAAGCACTTGAGCTGTACGCTAACCTGCCGGCCTTGCAGTAACGATGTGTAGCTACTGGTCTGATTTCACGGTGAACAACAGAGGCAGTGAACAGCATGAGCGCTGAGGTACCCGTCACCGATCTGGCGTCGATAGAAGCGCAGATCGTCGGTAGCCAATTGCCTCCTGTACATCTTTGGCATCCTCAAAATGAGTCTACTATTGATATCAGGATCTGTCGTGACGGTACCTGGCTATATCGCGGGTCTGCGATCAGCCGAAACTCGATGGTGAAATTATTCTCCACTGTCCTCAGACGAGATGGCGAGCAGTATTGTCTGGTAACACCGGTCGAGAAGTTGTTGATAGAGGTTGATGACGCTCCGTTCGTTGCCGTGTCTCTGGAGGTCTTCAATGAGTCCGAAGCAGATGCCGAATCACATCAGACACTGGTTTTTACTACTAATGTTGGTGACAAAGTGATCGCTGATGCGGAGCACCCGATCCATGTTGTCTATCCGCCGCGACGGGGGGCTGCCAGCGATGACCGAACAGCAAGCCAAAAAACGGATCAAACGACAGGCCAGGCAACGGGCCAAACAACAGGCCAAACAACGGGCCAGACTGTTGCAGAAACCGATGCCCCGGCCAATGTGGCAAACAGCGAGGTTGATGACGCCGAGCCGTCACCCTATATCGAGGTGCGGGATGGATTGAACGCGCTGCTTGGACGTGCTGTCTGGTACCAGCTTGCCGAGCTTGCAGTTGAGCGGCAAGCCGGGTCTTCCAGTCAAACCCTGGGCGTGCACAGCAATGGCTGTTTTTTCCCGCTGTGGTCCGGGGAAAATAAGTGACCCGGCATCCCTTATGTTGATCGAGGCGAACGGTCTAACAGTGTATCGCGGTGATGACGCGCTATTCAGTGATTTATCCTTTGCATTGCATGCCGGTGAGATCGTGCGACTTGAAGGCAGCAACGGCAGCGGGAAAACGACCTTGCTACGCATTTTGTGTGGTCTGGCAGAAGCCGATGAAGGCGAATTGAAGTGGGGAGGCAAACCGTTGCGAAGGGCAATGGAAAGTTTGCGCGAGCAGATTCTGTTTATCGGCCATAAACCGGGTATAAACAGCGAACTGACGCCGCTGGAAAACCTTCAATTGCTGGCGAAGCTGGAGACTCGGTGCAGCACGCAAAATATTGAGGCTGCGTTGACTCAGTTATTGCCACCTGGTCGTCTTGACCTTCCCTGTCGTGTGTTGTCGGCCGGGCAGAAACGCCGGGTTGCGCTGGCCAGGTTACTGCTGACGCCAGCGAAAGTCTGGATGCTTGATGAACCCCTTACAGCACTTGATGCCACCGGCCGGGGTTGGCTGGAAGAGCAGCTTGTTAAACATGCATTGAAGGGTGGTAGTGCAGTAGTGACATCTCACCAGCCGCTGGCCGAGAGTAGCGGTGTGGCCAGAACCTTTCGCTTGGTTCAGCGCTGAGAGATTTATGCCGGAACAATCACAGCACCTCGACAGCCCTGCCGATATACCGGGTATCTGGTCGGCGTTTATGGCTGTTTTAAGCCGCGATTTGCTGATTACGCTGCGCAAACGTCAGCAGTGGTTGAATCCGCTGATATTTTTCGTCATCGTGATCACAATGTTTCCTCTGGCGGTTGGGCCCGAGGCCGGGATTCTGAGTTTGATTGCGCCGGGTGTCATCTGGGTAGCTGCATTGCTGGCGACCATGCTATCGCTGGATATGCTTTTTACCGCTGATCTGGCTGATGGCACGCTGGAGCAACTCGCTTTGAGTCCACAGCCGCTGTCTGTCATGGTGCTCGCCAAAGTGTTGGCGCATTGGTTGGTGAGTGGGTTGCCACTGGTTTTATTATCGCCATTGTTGGGACTGTTACTGCAATTACCCTCACAAGCCATGTGGGTACTCGTTTTCAGTCTGGGACTGGGGACTATCGCATTAAGCCTGATTGGTGCTATCGGCGCTGCCCTCACTGTCAGCTTGCGTCATGCGGGCTTGTTGTTGTCGGTTTTGGTGCTGCCTCTTTATGTGCCGGTGTTGATTTTTGGGTCCAATGCGGTAGCCAGTGCCGTGAACGGTCAGCCGGTGGAGGCGCAATTATCACTGCTTGCTGCAATCGCGCTGGTCTGTCTTGCGTTAGCTCCATGGGCAACCGCAGCTGCGTTGCGCGTCGGTATCGCCATAGAATAGGGTTGTGTGACACATGCACGCTGGGGCTCTGCTGATGGCGCGCTGTCTGATAAACTCTGGTTATAAAGGTCGCAACCAGCTTGAGAAAGGTTCTGACCGGTGATCGCGGATTGTCCCCGCCACGTAGAATCTAATAGTATTCCAGTATCATTGAGGCTGGTATTCGGCGGCGGCATGGAACTCTCCTGTTAGTGATAATCTAACTGGAGACCGAATTGTGGAAATAAAAGCAGACCTGGAAAGCACAAGGAGACCGACTGGCATTCACCCTGCACGGGTTATAGTGATCTGGTGTGGAACGTCGATGCAGCTCAAATAGGCTGAGTGACTGGCAGACGGAAATTCAGGAAGACCGAGATTTAAAGCAGGCGATAAAACACGTGTTCAAATGGATTCATAAATTTGGTTCACCTCCCTTTGTCTATCGACTTTGTCGGGCGCTCGGTCCGTGGATGGGGTGGAGTTGTCTGGCACTCATCTGTGTCGGGCTTTACCTTGGTTTGGTTCAGGCCCCGGCTGACTACGAGCAAGGGGAAAGCTATCGCATAATCTATATTCATGTGCCGGCAGCCTGGATGTCCATGTTTGTTTATATGGTCATGGCTATCGCAAGTTTTGTTTTTCTGGTCTGGAAGCTCAAGCTGGCTGATCTGGTGGCCAGTGCATCTGCGCCTATTGGTGCCTCCTTTACATTTATTGCGCTGGTGACAGGATCAATCTGGGGTAAGCCGATGTGGGGAACCTGGTGGGTATGGGATGCCCGGTTGACCTCCGAACTGTTGTTGTTGTTCCTGTACCTTGGCTATATCGCTTTGCGTGGTGCAATAGAGACTCCAACCATGGCAGCCAGAGCAGCAGCGATCCTGGCCGTGATTGGCGTTGTCAATATTCCCGTGATTCATTATTCCGTCGAATGGTGGAATACGCTCCATCAACCGGCGTCCATCGCCAAATTTGACAAACCTTCAATCCACATCTCAATGTTGATTCCTTTGCTACTGATGGTGCTTGCATTCCAGTTGCTGTATGCGTGGAATTTGATGGCCAAACTTCGAACAGGAATTTTACAGCGCGAAAAACGTGCGCGCTGGGTGGCTGACTTGGTGGAGGCGGGGCGTGTCTGATCTGCAGGAATTTTTTGCCATGGGTGGCTATGGCGCTTATGTCTGGAGTGCCTATGCGGTGACCTTTGTGGTGCTGCTACTGAATGTTCTTTACACACGCAGTGCGCACAAGCGCCAGCATCAGGAGCTATTGCGCGACCAGTCTCGCAGGCGCCAAAGCCAGAATCAGGACCAGAACCAGAGCCAGAATCAAAGCGTGAATAGTACTGCCGAAGTTGCCGGAGGAGCCTCCTGATGACACCTGCACGCAAAAAAAGGCTGATGCTGGTTTCGTTGATGTTGCTGGTCGTTGCCGCCGCCGCAGCGCTGACATTAAACGCATTTAACAAAAACATTCTCTATTTTTTCTCACCCAGCCAGATCGCCAATGGGGAAGCGCCGGTAGGAAATTCTTTCAGAGTCGGTGGCATGGTTGTCGATGGCAGTGTGGAGCGAAGTGAAACGGATTTGGGCATTCAGTTTGACCTGACTGATACTGCCAGCGTGGTAACGGTCAGTTACACAGGAATCTTGCCCGATCTGTTCAGGGAGGGGCAGGGGATTGTGGCTATAGGACAGCTCGATAATGAGGGCCTGTTTACTGCCGACACCGTGCTCGCCAAACATGACGAAAACTATATGCCACCCGAGATTGCCGATGCGCTGAAAAAAGCCGGCAAACTCAGTGGCGATTATGGCGCGAAGACGACTGTTGCAGAGTAGGCGTTTGCACCGATCTATTGCGACTAGCGAAATACCAAGGAAAGTGACCAAGGGAACCAGATGATACCGGAACTAGGACAATTTGCGCTTGTATTGGCGCTATCTGCCGCCATCGTGCAATTCGCAGTGCCCTTGATCGGGCTGGCAACGCGTACGCCTGCCTGGATCGGCATGGCCAGAAGCGCCGCGCAAACCCAGTTTATGCTGGTTGCCTTGTCATACGCCTGCCTTACCTACAGTTTTATCACTCATGATTTTTCTGTCAGTTACGTAGCGCAAACCTCCAATACTCAACTGCCGCTGATTTATCGCATATCAGGCGTATGGGGAGGACATGAGGGGTCGATCCTGTTGTGGGTATTTGTATTGGCAGCCTGGACTTACGCGGTGGCCATTTTTAATCGGGCAGTACCGGCCGATCTACACGCCCGTGTGCTGGCGGTGATGGGCATGATCAGTACAGGGTTTTTGTTGTTTGTACTATTGACCTCAAACCCCTTTGCCCGCCAGTTTCCTATTCCACTGGACGGCAACTCGCTGAATCCCTTGTTGCAAGACCCTGGTATGGCAATTCACCCTCCCTTGCTTTACATGGGATATGTCGGTTTTTCGGTGGCATTTGCGTTTGCTGTCGCGGCTCTAATCAGTGGCAAACTGGACATGGCCACAGTGCGCTGGATGCGTCCCTGGACCAACGTTGCCTGGCTGTTTCTGACGCTTGGCATAACACTCGGCAGCTTTTGGGCCTACTACGAACTGGGCTGGGGAGGCTGGTGGTTCTGGGATCCAGTTGAAAACGCGTCGTTTATGCCATGGCTTGCCGGTACCGCTTTACTTCATTCCCTGGCTGCCTCCGAGAAACGTGGTGTCTTTAAAGCCTGGACCGTGCTGCTGGCAGTGACTGCATTTTCGTTAAGTCTGTTGGGAACCTTTCTGGTGCGCTCGGGTGTGTTGACTTCGGTACATGCCTTTGCCTCCGATCCCGAGCGGGGACTGTTTATTCTGTTATTCCTGTTGCTCGTTGTCGGCGGCTCATTGCTGTTGTTTGCGTTTCGTGCGAGCAGTTTGCAGACGAATAATCAATTCGCACTGGTGTCGCGGGAATCAGGTTTGCTGTTTAACAATGTGTTGTTGATCGTTGCTTGTGCCAGCGTGTTGATTGGAACGCTTTATCCGTTGTTTCTTGATGCGCTTGGGCTCGGAAAAATTTCGGTTGGAGCACCCTGGTTCAATTTTGTTTTTATACCGGTAACCGCCCCGCTGGCGCTGATGGTGGGCATCGGTGCCATGTTGAACTGGAAACGGGATTCCCTGGGGAGTCATAAAATCGTGTTTACGGTGCTCGCGATACTGACCATCGTGACCGCCGTAGCACTGACCATGCTGCTACCTCATTTTCATTTTGGCGCGGTGCTTGGCATTGGGCTGGCGGTGTGGGTAACCGTGACGACGCTCTATGGTCTGGTGTATCGCGTCCGCAACAAGAGAAAGAAACTGTATGCACTGACTCATACGCCGGCAGCGTTCTGGGGCATGACGCTGGCCCATCTCGGCATTGCGGTTTTTACGGTTGGTGTGGCATTGGTGTCACTCTACAACACTGAAACAGATTTGCGAATGGAGCCCGGTGATAGTCACGAGATTGGTGGTTACAATTTTCTCTTTGAAGGGGCAAGGCAGGTCCGCGGGCCTAATTATTCTGCTGCAGAGGGCAGATTGGTTGTGACACGAGATAATGAGCCAGTCACGGTACTAAAACCGCAAAAACGCATTTACGATGTGCGGCGCGACACCATGACTGAAGCTTCGATCGACGCGGGGTTGACACGGGATTTATTTGCAGCGCTCGGCGAGCCTTTGGAAACAACCGGCAGTAATCGCGAAATGATTGAAGGGGCCTGGAGTGTGCGTCTTTATCACAAACCCTTTATTCGCTGGATCTGGTTCGGGGCGGTACTGATGGCATTGGGTGGAATGCTGGCAGCCAGTGATCGACGCTATCGGGTTGCCAGCCGTTCTGTCGCTGCACCAGCCCGAAAAGATACCGGATCCTCGGTGACTGATTCTTCGGCAATTCCGGCGGCCGGCAGGTTGGCTGGTGCCGGCGGTGTGGATGGACCTGGTTTGGGCGGTCGGGGGTTGGATGGACGGGGAGCACTGGAAAGCTGATGCGCTACCTGGCACCACTCGTGGTCTTCCTGATAATGTCCGGATTCCTTGCACGCGGGCTGTGGCTCGACCCGCGCGAACTACCTTCGGCATTGCTGGACAAACCAGCACCGAAGTTCAGCATTCCTGTTTTAACAGCCAGTACCGAAGGTGCAGTCAGCCAATTCAGCCCCGACGACATGCTCGGTCAGGTGTGGATACTGAATGTCTGGGCCAGCTGGTGCGGCGCTTGTACCATTGAGCATCCTGTTATCGAGCGTTTGGCGTCACAGCAGTTGCTTCCAATAATTGGATTGAATTACAAAGATCAGGATCTGGCTGCGCAACAGTGGCTCAACCGTTTTGGTGATCCCTACACGCATGTTCCAGTCGACGCGGACGGCAAGGTGGGCATTGATTGGGGTGTCTATGGCGTCCCGGAGACGTTCGTGATGGATAAATCCGGCAACGTCCGATACAAACATGTGGGACCGGTTGATCAGGAAGCCATCGATCAGACGATTTTGCCGCTGGTAAAACGATTGCAGGAATCACCAACATGAGTCGATCACACCTCTCCGAAGTGGTTGCTGGTGGCAACACAATTCGTGCTTTTCTGTTGGTTCTGGTTTCTCTGTTCGCGTCATTTGCAAGCTTTGCCGCCTCTGAGTCGAGGCAGTTCGATAATGACGAGCAGCGGGCTTTGTACCTCAAGCTGATTAATGAATTTCGCTGCCTGAAGTGTCAGAACCAGAATCTGGCGGGTTCCTCGGCAGCCTTGGCAGGCGATCTGAAAGATGAAATCCACTCCATGGTGCTGGACAACAAATCGGGTGCTGATATCAGCGATTATCTGGTTGCCCGCTATGGTGATTTTGTGCGTTACCGACCGCCATTCAAGCTGACTACCATCGTGTTGTGGTTAGCTCCGTTCCTGATGATGATTGTCGGTGTCTGGTCGCTGACGCGATTTGCTGGTGGACGGACAGCTGTGCCTGACACAGCAAGCGATGAAGAACTGGCGCGTGCCCGTTCACTGCTTGAGGATTGATCGTGCTTGTTTTTGGTATTCTCAGCACCGCGCTGCTGCTGCTTTCCTTGTACCTGATGCTCAGGGTATTACTGCGTTCGCATGACACCGTTCGTGCTGATCAACAGAGTGTCAATATAGCTCTCGCGAAGGAACAACTTGATGCCTTGCGTGTGAGTTTTGATGCAGGAGAAACCGGGCAGGCCGAATTTGAAAGCTCGAAAAAGGAGATCGAACTGAATCTGGCAAATGCGGTTTCAGGCGATAACGCTGTGGTGTCCTCTTCTAGATCAGTCGCTCCCAATGTTCTGGCGGTTCTGCTGGTGGTTCCGCTGGTGGTCGGTCTGACAGGCTGGATGTACCTTGAAGTGGGTGACAAACGCGCGCTGGATAGTAAATTTATTGCGTCCATGCAGCCTTCACAACAAGTCGCACAGGGCCACGATGGTGGTAGTGCCGGCAGTAGTTCCCAGCAAGCAGGTCAAGGCAACCCACAATCTGCAGACGGAAAGCTGCCATCCATTGAAGAATTGTTACCTCGACTGGAAGCACATTTGGAAACCAGCCCGGATGATGCTCAGGGCTGGAGTTTACTCGGCACAACCTATCTGCGCCTGAGGCGTTTTAAAGATGCGGAAGGTGCACTCACCGAAGCCCTGGGTTTGCTGCCGGACAATCCTGAGCTTATGTTGCAGCTTGCAGATACCAAGGCGATGCTGGCGCAAGGCCAACTCGCAGGAGAACCTGTAGCATTAGTCGACAGGGCTTTGAAAATTGTACCTGACGATAGCAAGGCTATTTGGTTGAAAGGCATGGCGAGTGAGCAGGCGGGTGACTACCAGGACGCCATTGCCCGCTGGCAACAGCTGTTACCGGTTATGCAAGGTGATCCGCAATCTAAAGCCCAGTTGGAGTCGATGATAGCGCAAGCGCAGCAGGCTGCCGGATCGACTGTGCAGGATGACACTGCCGCATCGGCAAGCAATTCTGCTGCTGCGAGCACTGCCGCTACTGCCAGCACCGAAAACACAACTGCGGAAACCTCAGGCGCGGAAACTGCTGCCGCCTCCGAAGGGGCACTGTCGGTGACTGTTAAGCTTGCCGACTCGCTGCTGTCAGAAGTCGGTCCACAAACGCCGGTGTTTATTTATGCCAAAGCTTTGCAAGGCCCTCCGATGCCGCTGGCCGTGACGCGTCAGGTTGTTTCTGATTTGCCTTTGTCGGTCAAACTCGATGATTCAATGGCAATGATACCCACCATGAAACTGTCCTCGTTTGACCAGGTTGTTGTTGGAGCCAGGATCTCAAAAACCGGAGATCCGATCGCACAGCCGGGTGATTTGTATGGCGAGATCCAGGGGGTAGGCAATTCTGATTCAGTAGAAATCCTGATTGACCAGCGCGTCGCTCCCTGATGACAGCGCATTGCGTCAGGCGCGTGGTTAAATTGTGAAGGCGGTACAACAGGATTAACCCTCCTGCAAAACAAAAGTGTCATTTTGTGAATAAGTACGCTAATTGACTAGTAGCGGCGTTTACAACCTATAGCCTCCTGTTTACTCTGCTCCGGATGCCTTTAGCTCCGGAATACCCATGTCATACACCTTAGCCAAAACAGGTGAAACCTACCGCCCATCGCTCTCAGCAACCAACTTTCTGATCCTTTTCAGTGTCTTGGCGCTTTCTGCCTGTGACTCATCTCGCCCTGCGGATGGTGATAGCGATGCGGTGGTGTTTATCGCCGGTAACCCTCCGGTGTTGGGTGAATTCCCGTCCGACGGCATCCTGGGTTTGCCTGATGGCAGTAGCAGTGTTCCGTCAACCGGTGGCGAAAGTGGTTCTATCGGTGATACCTCCGGCAACACCGACGGCGTAACAGGTGGCGATACAGGTACAGGTTCTATCGGTGATAGCTCCGGTAGCACAGATGGTGTGACAGGAGGCAATTCAGGGACAGATTCGGCTGGTGGTATTGACGGTGGTGGCACAAGCGATGGCAGTGCCGACGCAGGCTTGGACTCAGGTGCAGGTACGGCGGGTAGTACCGGTGGTAATTCAACTGGTGGGTCCAGCGATGGCACGGGATCTGGTGGGACGGATACTGGTGGTACAGGTACCGGGAATACCACTGTTGGCCTGACCGACGTGGGTTCTGATTCTGGCGCAGATGGCGGATCGACTTCCGGGCAACAAACCGGGGGGCAGAGTTCTGCTACGGCTGGTAACAGTACCGCCGGAAGTAGCACAACAGGTGCTGACGCCGGTGATACCGGGGGTTCTTCCAACACCACTGGTGGTGGGAGCGCTGGTGACGGGTTTGCTGGTGATGGGGGAAGTAACCCCATTGACCCATCGACGCTTCCTCAGGTGCTGGTGGTAACAGATCAAATGGTTGACACAATCGAGCTGACTGGCGTTAGTGTCGATCAACCCTTCCAGCAAGCGCAATCCGATTACACGGCAAGCGTCGGATTCCTGCAAAGTAGTACCTCGGTCTTGATTAATGGGCAAGCAGTTGCTGAATTGGCCATTGATGAACCTGGCGTGTTGCTGGTTGTTGAAAACACAGATGGTAGCCAGCGTTATAGTTTTGCCATCAGTCAGCAGTCTCTGCAACAGTTTGCCGAGCAGGGTTACATCAAAGACCCTTCAGGTCGGCAGAATAGCGAGTTTGGAACTGCGGTTGCGATTTCGGGTGATCATATGGCGGTGTTGGGTCGCAGTGAGGAAAACCGGGTCAGTCTCTATCGACGAAATGGCGGTCAATGGTCACTGGAAACAGTTTTACAGGTACCCGGCGATAGCCTCGATCTAGACCGCAACCTGCTGGCAATTGGTGATGAATCGGCTGATGGAAGGGATTTCGAGGGTCTGGGCTTTGGTGCAGTACATGTTTACCGTTACGAGTCTGGTGGTTGGAATTTCGTGGACATGTTGCAAGCCGCATCCCCGGGTGAAGCGGATCAATTCGGGCATGCAGTTGCTGTCTATGGTGATACCGTCGTTGTTGGTGCACCTGGCGAGAATAGTTCAGCTACCGGTATTAACGGTAATGCCAATGATGAATCTGCACTGGATGCAGGTGCAGTCTATGTATTTGTCGAGCAGTCGGGCCAGTGGCAACAGCAAGCCTATCTCAAGGGTGCTGCAACCAATGGGGGCGACAAGTTTGGCACCAGTGTAGACCTGTTGTCAGATCGGCTTGCAGTGGGAGCAATAGGTGAAGAGAGCGGTAGTTCGGGAAACAGCGCCAACCAGAATGATGAGTCACTTTTTGCAGCAGGTGCCGCGTACATTTTCCAGCGCAATCAGGGTGGCTGGTCGCAGACGGGTTACATTAAACCGGAGGTACCCGGTAGCAGTGATCTGTTTGGAACCACGGTTGCACTCGGTTCGGAGTGGCTGGCGGTTGGCGCACCAGGTGAAGACAGCGCTGCAACCGGGCTTGATGGAGATGCAAGCGATAACAGCTTGATTGGCTCCGGGGCCGTCTATGTTTTCGGTCAGCAGGCCGGGCTTTGGCAGCAGCAGGCTTACCTGAAAGCATCAAACTCAAACGATTCGGATGGATTTGGATCTGCTTTGGCGATGCAGGGCAATACGTTGATCGCAGGAGCATCTGGTGAGGACAGTAACGCTCGAGGTGTGAATGGCGATCAACAAAACAATCTCAGCAATAATGCCGGCGCTGTATATGTGTTCAAGCGCGGCAGTACTGAGTGGATGCAGGTGCTGTATCTGCATTCTTCCAATAGTGACGCCGGAGACCAGTTTTCAGCGGCCGCCGCGCTCGCGTTGGATCAGGGTACGCTGGTTGTAGGCGCACCTGGCGAATCCAGTGCTTCGCGCCAGTCTGATGTGAACGCTGGTGACAATTCCATGCCTCGCGCTGGTGCAGGCTACGTTTTTCGTTAACAATCGGCGTCTATTACGCTCTGCGGTTAGTCTGCGGGTAAATTATTAACTCGCAAGAAAGTCATCCTGAGACCAGAGTCGACTTATAATCGCCGTGGTGATTCCGTGTCGTCGCGGTATAGATCGTACCGCCACCTTAACCGGATTTCTTGCTGCATCAGGCTGCACCAGATTGAACTGGGCTGCACCCCTGGGGGGCTGCGGGGGCACCGGATGTCCTTACCGCTGATGTTTCGGCACCGTGTTGAGTGTTGTTCATGTATTGAGTTGTTGTCCATGTGTTGAGTAATGTGTTGAGAATTGGGCCGATGTTGTTGAAACCGAATTAGAATCTGAAACCACAGCATGACCAGAACACCCTTACTATTTCTGCTAATAGTCACATGCTGTGCAGGCCGGCCCGTTTTCGCTGAAAATGCCGTCGGTACCTTCCCGTGGATCTCGGTATTGTGCAAGTACGCGGACATCTTCGAAGAACCCCAGGATGCAGCTTTCGTGGAAGAGATGTTCGGTGACTCTCCCGGCGCAATCAATCATTACTGGAAGGAAGCATCCTACGGACGCTCATCATTAGCTGGTTCAAGGGCGGTAGGCTGGTACACGCTCCCGCAACCCCGTGCTGCCTACTTCATCGGTACCGACCCCGAAGAACCCGACGTTCAGAAAATTGTCCGCGACTGCGCGCGGGCTGCGGACGCTGATGTTGATTTCTCGAACTTCTATGGCATCAATGTACTGACAAATGGATTGTGGACCAGTCAAAGTGGTGGTGCAGGTGGTCGGCTTTTCCTGAATCTTGATGGTGCAGAGCAATATGCTTTCTCGGCTATCGGAGTCAACAAGATTAATAACCATGGTCTGATCGTGCATGAGCTCGGACACGGTTTTGGTCTCAGACACAGCAACAATTCGGACGAAGACGAAGATCCTTACGATAACCCATGGTCTGTCATGAGCATGGTCGCAGGCTATGCCATTCACGACAACCGCTTCAATGAGCTGGCAAAGCATTTCAATGCCTACGAGAAAGAATCGCTGGGTTGGCTGGATGATTCTGAAATATTGGTCATCGATCTCGATACGCTCAGTATTGGCAGTTCGCAAACGGTCAGCCTGACATCCATCGGCAGGCCGTTTCTCGGCAGCGGCACCTACCGGATGTTGAAGCTGACCCGTGGTACGGATGCAGCCGAGGGCGAAGATGGTGATTTTTACTATACCGTCGAGGCGCGCGAAAAGGCCGGTCAATATGAGGCCCGCCTGCCTGGTTCGGGGATCATCATGCATGAGGTTGACCTGCGCACCCGCCGGGCAGCCTGGGTTCTTGATGCGGATGTGCCACCTGCTGATATAGCTGACACTGACGGTGTCATCTGGGAGCTGGGCGAGGTCTATCGTGGTGATGGATTTAACATGCAGGTGACCAAAAACCTGACCACCGGTTTCGAGGTGGTGATTACAGCAACCAACGGATCGGTTGACGGTAACAGCCGGCCGTTCATACGCCCTTTTCTGCAAAACCAGCAGGTAGCTGTCGGTGATCGCTTTCAGCTTTACCTTTTCCCGGTGGATCCCGACGGCTTTTCTCCGGATCTGATTGCCTACAACTTGCCATTGGATGCCACACTGACCGACAACGGTGACGGTGCCTGGATTGTTGAATGGACGCCAGGACCGCAGGATGTCGGGATCAGAAATATTACGTTTGAGGCCATTGATCGTATCGACGACAGTTTACGTGCCAGTCGAGTGATCAATTTAGAGGTCATTGACGGGAGTGTGCAGCAAACAACGCCTGCCGTCAGTACAGCTCCGGGGGACCCGGCACGACTGCTGGGCAATGCTCCCTGGGTTACCGTGCTGTGCAAATTTGCTGACGAAACAGCAGAGCCCGCGACCGCGGCGTTTGTGCAGGAGATGTTCGGAGATGGTATCGGGCAAATCAACCATTGGTGGAAAACGGTTTCCTATAACCGGGTTAATCTTGACGGTTCGCTGGTACTGGGTTGGTATCAATTACCCGGTGTCAGGGGTGATTATGTCAGTGGTGATAATTCAAGTGATGATATCGATGACGAGCGGCTGACTCAGGATTGTGTTCGCGCCGCTGATGCGGATGTCGATTTTTCACGCTTTTATGGCGTCAATACTTTTTTTAACAGTGCGTTCAATTCACATGGAGTCGGTTTCGGCAAGCCGCGCTCGGTGACTATTGATGACGCTGGAATCATGGCCACCACCACTATCAGCCTGCCTGCGTGGACGAGACAAGCTTCGGTCATTCATGAAATGAGTCTGGCCAGTGGTTTGCCACTGGCGAACAATTCCGATCTTGATGACAATACTTACGACAACCCATGGACCAACATGAGTGATGGTCAGGGGCATGCTGCATCCGATTTGCGTTACGAATTACTGGCCAAGCATCTGAATGCCTATGAGAAATATTCGCTTGGCTGGCTTGATCCCGGCGAGGTGATAGAACTGCGCGTGGATACACGAATCCCCAATGGGCTCGCTACCACCTTGACCCCAATGGGTAAACCCGATCAACCGGTGCAGAGGGCAATAATATTGCGAGATCCCCTGCTGGGGGACTCGGTTTACTACACCATAGAAGCGCGCGATCGCAGCTATTTTTACGATAGCGAGTTGCCGGGTACCGCGGTGATTGTGCACGAGGTGGATTTGCGACGTAGCGAGCCCGCCTGGATAGTTTATGACACCAGCGACGGATCAGGGCCGCCGACCTATGCCGCGAGTCCCAATCACATGTGGACAGTTGGGGAGACCTTCGCACTGCCGGGAGCGCGTGTCGATATTCTCAGCAGAACCTCATCTGGATTTAACATCCGTATTCAGACGGGTCTCGACCGACAGCCGTCGCTCACCACGATTGGCACGGGTTCGCCTACAAATGTCCCCGATGCAGGTGCGACGACATCAGATGGACTTGATCCGCGTGATTTTGTGCTTGGCGATCAGCCCTGGGTGACCTTGTTATGCAAATTTTCAGATGAAGATGAAGAGCCGCTGAGCCCTGCAGAAGTACTGGAGATGTTTGGAGATGAACCAGGGCAGATGAATCACTACTGGCAGCTCGCTTCCAATGGCCGCATGAGTATCACTGGCTCGGAGGTACTTGGCTGGTATGAATTGCCAGGTACCAGAGCTGATTATGTAGGGCAGGATTTTGAATCGGAACTGTTGGTTGATGATTGCATGTCAGCCGCAAATGATGACGTGGACTTTTCGAAATTCTATGGCATCAATACGTTTTTTAATGGCGAATTTAACGATTATGGAACTGGCACGGGTGGCAAAAAACTGGTGCTGCTTGACAATGCCGGGCTGCGTGGATTTACCGCACTCAGTGCGCCGAGTTGGACCTGGCAGGCTGCGGTCGCTCACGAAATGGCACGAGGTATGGGGCTGACATTAACCAACAATTCAGATCTTGACGAAAATGCCTACGATAATCCATGGACACTGATGAGCGATTCGCGCGCATATGCCAATATTGATCCCGTTTACAACTACATGCCCAAATTTATCAACGCGCATGATATGGAAAAACTGGGCTGGCTGGATCGCAGTAACCTGTTCGACCTGAACCGCACTCTACTGAACAACGGTACCCCACTGGAGATCCGGCTGGATTCTCTGGGTGTAGATTCGATGGGTAACAATCGGGCAATAAAATTTATTGATGTAACGCGCGAAGACAACGCGACCTATTACATCGAAGCCAGAACTCGCGGTGGCTTGTATGACGGTAGCCTGCCTTACTCCGGAGTATTGATTCATGAGGTCGTTCCGGATCGCGAAGAACCGGCCTGGTTGTATCATGATCCGCGCAATGGCCAGCCATCAGATTACGCTGATTCCAAAGATGACGTGTTAACGGTGGGAGAGCAGGTCGAGATTGACAATGTCATCATCACGATAGCCGGCAGAACAGACTCGGGTTTCGTTTTGCGTTTCTACTCCGAGAAGAATTATCTCCCGCCTGGTTCCGAGGTCTCGGTACAGACTAACGGTGGCAGTACCTTGTTGCCCACCACCGGAGTTGGCAGCAATGGTGGCAGCGGCTCGGGTGAGGAGTTGGGTAACACGGGGTCGAACGGCACCCTGGTCGACGCACCTAATCTGGTCTCCAATAATGCAGGCGCGGGTGGTTCCGGAGGCGGCTCGGGTTCGCTCAATCCGCTACTGCTAATGTTGTCTTTGATAGCGGCCTGGTGGCGCTTGACGGGCCTGTATGCCTGCTGCGGGTGCCACCACTGGCGCTGCAGTCCTCGGGGTAGTCTCCGCTAATAAACCGCCAAATATCAGGCAGTATTGGCCAATATTCCTGCTTGCGACCCCTGTCCCGTCCCCGGGATTGTAAATATCTCGTTGTGATGTAAGATAATTCGACCATTATTGGAGGATCACAGCATGAACAAGAAATTAGTCACGTTACCGGCCTTGGTGCTCGCTTGTAGCAGCTTTCTGAACCCGGTGTTGGCTGAGGAAAGCGTCAAAATCGGCTTTGTGACCACCCTGACCACGGGCGGTGCGGTCATCGGCAATGATATGAAAGATGCTGTGGAGCTGGCTGTTGAGCACCTTGGAGGTATGGCTGGTGACAAGAAAATCGAGATCCTGTTCGAGGACGATGGATTCAAGCCCGAGATAGGCAAACAGGCAACAGACAAGCTGGTAAAACAGGACAATGTCGATTTTGTGGCCGGTTACATCTGGTCTCATGTACTGATGGCATCGTTCAAATCAGTGGTTAATGCTGACAAGATCCTGGTTAGCGCCAATGCCGGGCCTTCAGCCATTGCCGGCAAGCTCTGCAATGAGAACTTCTTTTCTACCTCCTGGCAAAACAATCAGACACCGATGGCAATGGGTGAATTGCTGAACGCCAAAGGTGTGAAATCGTTGTACGTTATGGCTCCAAACTATGCTGCTGGTAAAGACATGGTGGCCGGAGTGGAGAGTACTTTCAAGGGTGAAATTCTGGGCCGCGATCTGACCAAGTGGGGCGCGGATGCGCAGCTGGATTTTTCTGCGGAACTTGCCAAAGCCAAAGCATCGGGTGCGGAAGGGTTGTATGTTTTCTATCCCGGTAAAGCTGGTGGTGCCTTTATCAAGCAATATACACAGGCGGGTTTGCAGGATTCACTTCCGCTTTACACGGTGTTTACCGTGGATTCAATCTCCCTGCCCAAATTGCAGGAAGCCGGCCTGGACGGCGTGCTGGGATCCGAGATGACTCAATTCTGGAGCCCTGATCTGGACAACGATCAGAATCGCAAGTTTGTTTCGGGCTTCCGTGAGAAGTATTCTCGCTATCCTTCTTTTTATGCAGCTCAAGCCTACGACTCGATCAACCTCATTGCTTCTGCTGTTGTCGCTACCGGTGGGGATGTTTCCGACACTGCAGCCTTGCGTGCTGCGATGATGAAAGCTGACTATCCTTCTGTTCGGGGTCCCTATACCTACGGCAACAATCATATGCCGATTCAAAATTTCTACGGCCGTACGGTTGAAAAAGACGCTGACGGTAATTGGACAACCGTTATCTCTTCCACTGTATTTGAAAATCATCAGGATCCGTTTGCTGCCGATTGCAAACTCTGATTGATTACAAGCCTGCGCGCCGCAGGGCGCGTCCATCGTTGTGTTGTGCATGCCCAGGTGTAGCCAGGGCATGCACATGTCCCCGAAGCTCCGTACTAGCGATATACTAGTCATATGGACTCCGCAATTCTTATTACCCAGGCTATCAACGGCCTGCAACTCGGTATATTGCTTTTTCTGCTGGCATCAGGTCTGACCCTGACGTTCGGTATCATGGATCTGATTAATCTGTCGCATGCCTCGTTTTATATGCTGGGCGCTTTTTTTTGTGCGTCCCTGACTCTGATCACCGGCTCGTTTTTTCTGTCCGTGCTGCTGGCGCTGTTGGCAACCGGGCTTGTTGCCTTTTTTGTTGAAACCAGCCTGATACGGCGCCTTTACCACCGTGAGCACCTCGATCAACTTCTGGCGACATTCGGTTTGCTGCTGTGCTTTGATACCCTGGTGCATATCTTCTGGGGGCCGGCCGGTATAGTCATGCCTCTGCCAGCCTGGTTAAACGGGCAGGTGGGTCTGGGCGGTGTGGTGCTGCCGATTTATCGGCTGATTATCATTGGCGCCGGCTTGCTGGTTGCGCTGCTTTTATACTGGTTGGTTGCACATACCCGCACCGGCATGCTGATCAGAGCCGGGGCTTCCAATCGGGTCATGGCAAGCGCGCTTGGTGTGGATATAAAAATGTTGTTCTGCGGCGTGTTTGTGCTGGGCTCGGTATTTGCCGGGCTTGCCGGAATGTTAATCGCTCCGATAACTGAAGCCTCCATCGGCATGGGTAACGACATTATCATTACTGCCTTTGTGGTGGTTATTATTGGCGGTATTGGCTCTATCAAGGGAGCGTTTCTGGGAGCTGTGCTGATTGGCATGATCGATACCATGGGGCGAGCTTACCTTGACACGCTATTCGCGTTGTTTATGTCCAGCAATGCGGCCGAAACTGCAGCTCCAGCCATCTCTGCAATGCTTATCTACTTGTTAATGGCTGTGCTGCTTGTGGTCCGGCCGCAGGGTCTGTTTCCACCCAGGCTACGCTGATGCATCAAGTGCGAGGTATAGCGACCTTTGTCATCATGGCCTTGTTGGCGACAGCACCGGTCCTGGCCTATCTCGGCGGAGCCATATTCTGGATTGATATTGCAACCCGTCTGGTGATCCTGGCGATTGCCGCGGTATCGCTCAATCTGTTGCTCGGATTTGCCGGGCTTGCGTCCTTTGGCCATGCCGCCTTTCTCGGTATTGGTGCCTATGCGGTCGGCATACCGGTTTATCATGAAACCTACGGTGGTTTGGACTGGCTGGCGAGCTACTCGGGTTGGGTGCACCTTGCTGTCGGTGTAGGCGGGGCAGCCTTGTTTGCACTGGTGACCGGAGCGGTCAGCCTGCGCACCAAGGGCGTGCACTTTATCATGATCACCATGGCCTTCAGTCAGATGATGTATTACGCACTGGTCTCGTTGCAGGACTACGGTGCCGACGACGGTCTCAGTATCGACTTGCGGTCAGAATTCACTGGGTTGAACCTTGATGATCCGCTCACCTTGTATGCCGTTTGTTACGGCTCGTTGTTGTTGGTCATTTTTCTGTCCTGGAGAATCGTTAACTCGCGTTTCGGACAGGTGTTGGTGGCAGCCAAATCCAATGAAGAACGCGTGCGGGCGCTCGGTATCAATACCTATCGATATCAATTGGTGGCTTACGTGATTTCCGGTGCTATCTGTGGATTTGCCGGTGTCTTGATGGCCAACTATACCGTTTTTATATCTCCCAGCATGCTCGAATGGTCGCGATCCGGAGAGCTGATATTTATGGTGGTACTGGGAGGGGCAGCCTTTTTGTTTGGACCGGTATTCGGTGCTATCGTCTTTATCTTGCTGGAATTCTACCTTTCGCGTTTTACCATCTACTGGCATCTACCTTTTGGTTTGCTGCTAATCGCCTCTGTGTTGTTTATAAAAGGCGGCTTGAGTGGTCTACTGACATTTTCGCGTGCCGGCACTCCCGGCGCTTCCGTTGCTGGCAACCCAAAGGAATAGTCAATGCTGAATACACGAGCATTGCACAAGGAATTTGGTGGTGTTACCGCCACCGATCGGGTTGATCTGCAGGTCACGAGCGGTGAGCTACATGCATTGATAGGCCCCAATGGTGCTGGCAAAACAACCCTGATCTCGATGTTGTCGGGAATGCTCAAACCTGATTCAGGGTCCATCTTCTTTGACAACCAGGACATAACCGGACTACCCGCACACGTGTTACCCGGGCTTGGTCTGGCACGTTCGTTCCAGATCACTTCCGTGTTCACTGAACTATGCGTGCTGGATAATATCGCGCTGGCTATTCAGGCCGCCGCAGGACATTCCTTTCGCTTTTGGACAAATGCTCGCAAGGATAAAACTTTGCGACAACCGGCGAGACAGTATGCAGATCGTGTGGGCCTGTTGCCGAGGTGTGACGATACAGTATCAAATCTGTCTCACGGAGAGCGTCGACAGCTTGAAATTGCAATGGCCCTGGCAACCCAACCGAGGATGCTGTTGCTTGATGAGCCGATGGCTGGGATGGGGCCGGAAGAGTCCCGCGAGATGGGCGAGTTGCTGAAAACGCTGAAAGGTGACAAGACCATTCTGATGGTTGAGCATGATATGGATACTGTATTTTCCCTGGCAGACAGAATATCCGTACTGGTCTACGGCAAAATAATCGCCACCGGTTCAACCGAAGAAATCAGAGCGAACCCGGACGTGCAGCGAGCTTATCTTGGAACTGCAGCAGATGCGTGATCAAGTGGGTCAAAAAAGGGCGGTTGGCTATGCTTGAAGTGTCTGCGCTGGAAACGCACTACGGAGACGCACAGGCGTTGTTCGGTATTGATTTGCGAATTGACAAGGGCGAGGTGGTGACTTTGCTTGGTCGTAACGGTATGGGGAAAACCACCACAATAAACAGCGTCATGGGCATTACTCGTGGCTCAGCGGTGCATATTCGTTTTGAGGGGCAGGAAATTTTAAGTCAACAGAGCTTTCGCGTAGCGCAGCTGGGTATTGGCCTTGTACCAGAGGGTCGGCAAATATTTCCCAATTTAACAGTGCGCGAAAACCTGTTGGCTACTGCCAATAACCGTTTACAATTATCAGCGCCGTGGAACCTGCAACGAGTGCTGGAATTGTTTCCTGCACTGCAATCCCGACTGGATTTTATGGGAAATCTGCTGTCCGGGGGCGAGCAGCAGATGTTGGCGATCGGGCGTGCTTTGATGACAAACCCCAAGCTACTGTTGCTTGACGATGCGACCGAGGGCCTGGCACCACTGGTTCGGGAGGAAATATGGGCGGCACTTGCGGAACTGAAGGCCATTGGCTTGTCGATACTGGTCGTTGATAAAAATGTCAATGATCTGTTGCGTATCGCAGATCGTCATTATGTGCTTGAACTTGGTCGTGTGGCATGGAGCGGCGTGTCTGCTGATCTCGCGCAGGACAAGCAGCTTCAACAACGTTATCTTGGTGTTTAGTGTTGCAAAGAGTGATTCGATGGAGTCGTTTTTCGACGCATCGGTGCGCGCAAAAGTGCTGCCGCGGACTTTGCGTTTTTTTCAGGTTTGAATGTAAACTATCCTTTCATAACAAGAATCTTTCGACGCTTCGTGATAAGTTGTCGGTATTGAAGCTTGGCAAATTTAATCATCCAAAAGAGATGAAGCCCGTGTCCAGCTAGCTCGGTAGTTTTGTGGGTAGTTTTGTGGGTAGTTTTGTAGGTAGCTATCCAGGCAGCTAACCAGGGGAAACAGTCGGGACAGCAATAAGGCAACCGGCAAAGCAGGGATCATGCTGTAATCAGGTCCAGACAAGATCGGGACCCAGCCGGTAAATCCGGTCCTCGTCAAATCGCTCTCCGAAAATGCACATTGAGCGGGGCTTGGGTTGACAGATGAGCGGGAACCGGCAAGATTGACTAGCGGCATGGACAGCAGGACAGGGATAGCAGGACAGGGATAGCAGCACGGGCGAAAAGACCAGGGCTCTAGAGGTAACTTTCCAACGTGGCACTACTGCCAAGTAAACATGTTGTTGAGAATACCTCTGATTACTCCAACATCCACAGAGAAGGTAGCCATGACTGATGACATCGAAATTCAGCACCAAACGGTAACTTTGGAGTCGTTGACGACAGAGGAATTTCTGGATCTCGTAGGTACCCGTGTACGCAAACACAGAATGAATATCGGGATGTCTCGCAAGCTACTGGCCAAGAAGTCGGGCGTTTCCGAACGCTACCTGGCTCAACTGGAATCGGGTCAGGGCAACATTTCCATCCTGCTTTTGCGCAAGGTAGCCGTGGCCATCGGTGTCAAACTGGACGAATTGATGGCTGAAAAAGAGGTTGAACCCAACGAGGTTGAAGAACAGGTTACCTGACACAGCCACCGGCACACCGTTGCCAGTCAGGGCTTCCCAATGCTTTAGAAACTCATGATGATGTTTGTGCGGGCAGTCGTCGCCGCGCCGAGTTCTTTGGCCTGGTCGCGATTGGGGAATTCATGGATAACAATGCCCGGCATATCAGTATCCCAGGCTCCTGAGTCCGAATCATCTGCGGCGTAGCGTACATAGTCGGACATTGCCAACAATCGCGACAAGCCTGTTTTGTCGATGCTGCGGCGGTAATAGGCATCGACCATATAAAACGGGTCCTCCGTTTCAAATAGTACGATTTTCAGACCCTCTTCTCCACCGATGCGATATTGGCGTGCATTAGGATAAAGCGGGTAGGGTATTTTGCTGGTGCCACTGATGGCAGCGAGCCCGTCGCCCGTTTCCGCGATCAATTCACTATCAGCTGCGTTTTGCTCTCTGGGCAACCGGATGACCTTGGGAGTGAACTGTGTTTCTGTAAAAGCCCGCTCATCATTGGTGAAGGGATCGCAACCTGTCAGGGTTACAAGAGACAGTGGAATCAGAATTTTAATACACACATTCATTTTACTGCCCTCTTGGCCCGGTTGTTTTTACAACATTTGTCTTTACATGGCTTGACAATTAAATATAGTAGAGCTTGTCGAGGGTGCAATAATCAGCATAATACGCCAAGTTCAATGTGGGTCTCTTGCGTCATTTTTGACATGAGGCTACTGCTATTTGAGCTGCCAGTCTGGCGTTATTTCTGATCAGCGCAACGTTTGTCTGCAGACTTCGACCTTCGCTGAGTTGTTTTATACGATCCAGCAAATAGGGTGTGACCGCCTTACCTGTAATACCGTCGGTGCGAGATTCCCGGATTGCCTGATCAATCCACAACTGTATCTTGTCAGCACTAATTTCAAAGTCGGACGGTACCGGATTGGTCACCAGTACCCCACCATCGATACGCATCTGCTGGCGCAGTTTCAAAAACGACGCCAGTTGCTGTAGCTCGTCTATTCTTATCGGGGTTGCCAGACCACTCTGGTGCGACCAAAAAGCGGGTAATTCGTCGCATCGCCATCCCAGCACGGGGACGCCCAACGTTTCCAGTACTTCAAAAGTGGCGGGCAGATCCAGTATGGCCTTGGCTCCCGCACAAACGACACAGACCGGTGTACGCGAGAGTTCGCCGAGGTCAGCCGATATATCGAGGGTTGCTGCGTATCCCTGATGAACACCGCCGATACCACCGGTGGCAAATACCCCAATACCGGCAAGATGCGCCGCAATCATGGTTGCGGCCACGGTGGTGGAGCCGGTCCTGCCTTGTACGATACAGGCAGCCAGATCTGCGCGTGACAGCTTCATCACGTCGGTTGCAGCAGCGAGTTGTTTTAGCTCTGCTGCGTGCAAGCCGATCTTCAGAATACCGTCAATAACAGCGATAGTTGCCGGCACGGCGCCCTCGTCGCGTATATCAGACTCCACCAGCAACGCGGTTGTCACATTGTCCGGGCTCGGCATGCCGTGGGTTATGATGGTACTCTCCAGTGCGACAACAGGACGGCTTTGTGCCAGTGCCTCTGACACTTCCTCAGACAATTGGAGGTTGGGTATGGCTTCGATTGACAAGATACAGGCTCCGTTATTGAAGGTGTTTGCAGCACTTTACCGGATAGCAGATTTGTGCTGATATCGGATTGGATATCATAAAAGAGGAGCGCGTCGCCTGCCGCTGATGACTTGCCCGGCAGCCGGCAGTCCGAAAAGATCAATGCTTCTGACGGTATCAAGCCCCTGCGCCAGGCCACGTGTTATGCCAGCGGCCAGTGCATCACCTGCGCCGTTTACCGAGTGGACCATGCCAGCTGCGGAGTCTACATTGCTTACTGCTGTTGGAATCTGAATAATATTTCCATCCACACCATGGGTAATCGCACGATCAGCATCGGTCATCACCACTTCCCTGAAGCCCGTGGCCAACACGCTTGCAGCAATTTCTGTTGCGGTGCTGCCGGGGTCTATGGCTGCCAGTGCTGCAAACTCCGCACGATTCCCGATCAACAGATCAACCCTGTCTTCAAGTCCCCGCCAACGCAGCACTTTTTCCGGGCTGACCGCCATTGCCAGCAAAGGCCCCGAGCTCGCCCGAGGGCGAAAATCCAGGTTCCCAACAAGGTGCTGTAGTGTCAGCGCCGGTAAATTTGCATCCACAACCATTGTTGCTGATGCCGGAACAGTTTGCAGATGGTTGAGAATGGTAACCGGTGACATGGATTGAGTCGGCGAGCTGTCTGCCATTCCAAGCAGCAGGTTGCGCTGCTTGTCCAAAACAGCCAGGTAGTGCCCGGTTGCTCCGACGATTGTTTCAGATAGCGTGGTTACTCCTAGAGAGTCGAAAACAGCCAGTAATTGTTGGCCCTGGGTATCGTCTCCAACAGCCGTAATCAATGTTGTGTCGAGGTGCTCGGCCAGATAGCGCGAAACATTGCCGGCAACTCCCCCTGCCTGTTTTATCAAGCTGGCCTTGTTTGAAGCGCCCATCGTGACATCGGTTAGCGCGCGAGCCTCTATATCTACATTGACGGCACCAATCACCACTACGCTGGAACCTTCAGGCAGAGGACCCCCTGTCCTCCGTGCCATGGTCCCGGGGCTGGTCATTGGAAACGAATTGGTGACAAGTTGGCAGGTAAATAAAGTGGATGGGCTGGCTGCCCACCGGCATTGATTCGCAGACAATGAACCGCTTTTTGCCGGGTCTGGCACTGCCGCAGAAAGCGTTCTGATCGATCGTGCAGGCTGCCATGGTTACCCCACATGGCAAGCAGAAATGAAGCCTGTTGCTGGAAGCAGATTTTTCTTAACCAGGCACCATTGGCAGAACCTTGCGGGTTGGTGGTCTTGAAAAGCTGCGCTGGGTCGTGCGTGCAAAAGGCGTACAGATTAACCAGAGAGAAGCCACCGACCCGCCAACGTCCTGTCCAGCCAGAGGCAAAGGCCACACAGCGTCTGACAGTTGCATCATTGTGAGAGGCATTGGCTGTTGATGGGTTCAAGCCAATGAATACCACCCGTTTGGGGTTTCCGGCATCCCAGGTGCGCCACAAATGATAACGATAATGCTTGTCTCTGGAGAAGTGAGCACCATCGCCAGCGTAAGTAGCGCTTGTGGCAGGTCTTAATACCGGCGATGCCATGATGAAGCTGTCTTCTCAGATCACCCCTGGATCGTCAAACCTGGGCCCGTCCTTGAAAAGCTGCAATCGCCTCGTTTCTGCCGCTGGCCCAGATGCCGGTTTGCAGTCGATATCCCTTGCTGATCAGTTTGTCGCTATACCAATCATTGGCTGCCAAAAATGGCAACAGCAGCAAGCCGATGACGGCGAGTACACCGAAAAGGCCTGCGACGATGAGCTCATGAGTTGACATGAAAGTGCCGTGATCCAGGTAACGCAATCCCAGTACCAGCAATGCGGCCAGCAAAACGATCCAAAGAGCCGAATAGGTTGCTGCGAGGCCAAACATACCGCGCTTGAGTAACCATGGCAGCGTGAAAAACAGGGCAGCCCAACTGACCCCCTGTTTGACAGCCCTGGTTTCACCGCTACTGGTTTCAAACACGTTGAAGAGGCTGCCGTCTCCTTCAGCTCCTGTTAAAAGTCCATCATCAGTGGTCGCAGTCATCGCCGCTGCTAATTCAGCAGAGTCCGTTTCTTCCTGATACTGTTCCGTATCAGCTGTGCTTGATTGCGTCTCAATGCTTGCAGACGAATCGCCTGCCGGAACAGGATCCATAGCTGCTTGTTGCTGCCCCGTTTGATCTACCAGTTGATCGGACGTGCCGGTCAGGTCGGATCCTGTCAGGTCCGTGGTACCTGATTGATCAGCAAGGCTTTCGTCAACTGTGGCTGATGCATGCACTGGCGAGTCATCTTGGTGATCCGAACCATCGGCCAAATCACCCGCCTGACCAGCAGTCTGATCAGCAGTCTGTTGTTGAGCCGTGTCCTCTGTCACCTGACTGGACGACTCGGCGTTGTCTTCCGGAGGTACAGTGTGGCCGTTGCCCCCGGTTTCGCGCAGTCTGGCCAGGGCTTGCTGGGCCGGTGTCAGACCGTCCTGCGACGGAGCCGCCACCTTTTGGGTCGGGGTTGCCAACATGTCCTCTATTGATGAATTGTCCTGCGAAGTGTCGCTTGGTCCGGTTTGGTCAGATGCCCCGAATTCAGCTGCATCGCTGATCGTGAGTGTGTCAGCGGCGTCTATGTCATCGCTGTCTGTTGCGCCGGTAGAGACGGGCTGGTTGCCGGCAAAAGATTGAATAATGTCTTCATCGGACAAGGATTCATCATCTCCGACACCGGCCACGGGTCTTGAAGAACTCACACCGTTTTCCAACGAAGACCCGATATCGGAATCGGGGTCAAGGTTGTCAGTGAGCCCGGCACCCACATGCCGCACCGCATGGCTGCTGCTCAGGTCAATGGTATCGAGCAAAGTCAACTCAGCAGGTTCACCCGAATTCAGGTGGCTGGCAGTCAGATCGATATTACTTTCGAGGGCAAGCTCCTCGACCCGCAGGTTGGTATAGAGATACCGGGCCTCATCCACATCATCGGTGGCCAGCGCGCAGGCTCGAGCCCATAGATCGGGTTTCCTGTTACGGCTGTTAAGTTCTTCATTGGCAAGTTTGTACAGGTCTTCTTCGGTCATCAGCGAAAGACTGTCAGGTTGGTGTGCATTGGCAGGAGGGGGGATTTTAGGGGCTGCAGGCACTTCATTTCAAGTATAGTGAGCCACCCACTGTGCAAGGTATTGCATATTTTCTCAAAAATGAATTATCTAGCGTGAATTGGCAACAACGAAGACCTGCTGGTGTCATCGATTACTTGCTTTTGCTTGGTCTGTCAGCAATGTTTGGTGCCAGTTTTTTGTTTACCAAAGTGGCCCTCCAGGGCCTGTCTCCCATTGAGCTGGTCAGTGCAAGGCTCGGTATTGCTTGTTTGGTGGTTTTCGTTCTGATGCTGGTGGTGCAGCAGGCTCTCCCCTCTGGCTCGATCTGGATTGATATCTTCGCTTGCGCATTTTTTGGAAATGCATTGCCGTTCTGCCTGATCAGTTGGGCGCAGGTGAAAGTTGATGCCGGCATTACCGCGATTTTTATGGCCATTATGCCGCTGGCAACCGTGGCTCTTGCGCACTTTTTCACTCACGACGAGAAGTTGAACAAACACAAAGTCGTCGGTGTGCTACTGGGATTGTTTGGGGTGACCGTTCTTATGTCGCCGCTGCGTTCCGTGAATGCAGAGGGGCAGGTAATCAGTCAGTTGGCCATCATCCTTGCAGCGCTGTGTTATGCGGTAAATGCCATTTTGACCCGGCGTTTGACCGGGTTGCCAAAAATTTCGATGATCACAGCTCTAATGCTTTCGTCGTGCGTGTTGATTGCTCCGGTTTATGCAGCCTCTGTGCACATGGGATGGGCAGGGCCTGCCCGTTTTATTGATACTCAGTCATTGTTGGCAGTGTTGATACTGGCGCTTGGACCCACCGCGTTTGCAACCTTGTTGATCCTCGTCATTATTGATCGTCAAGGTGCCTCTTTCCTTAGCCAGATAAATTTTCTGGTGCCTTTGTTTGGCGTTTTTTTTGGCGCAGTATTCCTCTCCGAACGTGTTCCATCTACCGCCTGGTTGGCGCTGCTGCTTATCTTGACCGGAATTGCTGCGGTTCGTTTCGGGAACCGGGCAACATGATTGTCGGGTTGATACAGCTGCAAGCGGTGGAGCATTAGCGGTGTCGATGCAATCTGACAATGTACGCTCGTGTTGTTTTATGGTGTTGTCAATGCTGGGTTTCGTGCTCAATGACCTGTTGTTGAAGGCGATTGGCGATGTCATGAGCTTTGGGCAGATCATTTTTCTCAGAGGCACTGTTCTCTGCATGGTATTGATGTTGATTCTGGGCAGGCTTGGATTGTTTGGTCGCTGGCGAGAATGTTTACTGCCTGCTGTGATTATTCGATCAGTTGCTGATGCTATTGCGACTGCTTTTTTTCTGTTGGCTTTGCTCAAACTTCCGTTTGCCAATATCTCGGCATTGCTGCAGTCGTTACCACTGGCGGTAACCTGCGGAGCTGCACTGTTTTTCGGTGCTACTGTCGGTTGGCGTCGATGGACGGCTATAGGCCTTGGGTTTGCTGGAGTTTTGTTGATCATCAGGCCGGGAATGGAGGGGTTTGACAGTACGTCGTTGCTGGTTATGGCAACGGTTTTGTTTGCCGCGATACGTGATTTGCTTACCAGCCGTTTACCTGCCTCATTGCCTTCAATTCTGGTCACAACCGCGACGGTCGTGGTGACCACTTTTTTTGGTTTTTTATTAATGACCATCGAAGGGCCATGGCAACCTGTCTCCGGTGCACATGCTTTTATGTTGGCGTGTGCCGCCTTGTGTTTGTTTGTCGCGCATCACTTTGTCATCTTGTCGATGCGGCTTGGAGAGATTGCCTATGTAGCTCCGTTTCGTTACACCAGCCTGGTTTTTGCCATTGTGCTGGCTTACGTGTTTTTCGATGAAATACCTGATGGCTTAACCTTGGCTGGCGCAAGCATCATTGTGGTGACGGGCCTCTACACCGTTTACCGTGAGCTTGCAATCAAGCAGTCCGGCTAAGCGCAATCTTCGATACCTGGCTGTGCAGCCGGTATGCCAGCAAAAGGGCGGCAACGGTCAGCCCACAGATCAGGCCAGCCCATAGTCCGTCAGCTCCGAACCCCAGATGATGGGCAGAAAAATACCCGAGTGCGAAGGCCACAACCCAGTAGGAAAAAGCATTGATCAGCATGGGTAAGCGCGTATCCTGCAAACCCCTGAGCATCCCTAACAACGACACCTGTGCTGCATCCGATAGTTGAAAGAGTGCTGCGTAGAGCATCAATCGAGAGGCAAAAACCTGCAGTTCAACGTCCGGCGTATACAATCGGGTGACCGGCAAACGCAGCAACAGGATCAGTATGCTGGTTGCCAGAGCCATCAGCAACGTCAATAGCAGGCCGCTGCAAATGCGTAGTTTGAGAGCTTCGAGTTGCAGGGCTTTGAGTTTTTCCTGTCGTTGTTCACTTGAGTTGGCCGCTATTTCTTCAAGCCGTCCATGAATTCTTCCGACCCGAGCGGTCAATGCAAAAGATAATCCCAGAGGCAGCATGTAACAAAAAGAGGTCACACTGATAGCGATCAAGTGAGAGCCAGCCTCGAGTGTACCGAGAATTCCCATTTGTACCATCGTTGCAATGAAGAGCCCGGCTTCAAACAGCAAGGTGAAAAAGATAGGCACAGACAGATGCAGAATCTGTTTGATGCGCACTGCATCTGGTCTGTCGAAGCCTGAGAATAGCTGGTAGCGCTTGAAGTCGTGTCGATGTAACAACATGAGTAGTGCCGCAGCCATGCAGAACATAACCAAGGTCGTGGTCAGACCGATTCCTGCCAGTCCGAGGCGCGGAAAACCCAGCCATCCCAGGCCCAGAGTCAGGTTGCCGGCGATATTGATCAGCAGGCCAAGTGTCGTTACCAGCAATACCGGACGGGTAACCCCGGTTGCTTCACAGACATTCCGACAGGCCATGACTACCGCAAACGCCGGCAAGCTCCCGACTGCTCCGAGCAAGTACTGCCGCATCAGGGGTAACAATTCAGGCTGGATACCCGAGTAGGGCAACAAGTAGAGGATGCTGAGTACCAGCACCATCGCACCGACACCAACAGTTATTGCAAGCCAAAGGCCTTGCCGGAAAAAGTGCCCGATCTCGGCACGTCGACGTTGCCCAATCAACGCTGACAGGATTGGCGACAAGCCCGCCATAAGCCCGATACAAAGTAAGGAGGAGAAGAACCACAAGCTGGCTCCAATACCGCTGGCAGCCAGGGCTTCACGACCAAGGCGACCAGCGACCAGCGAGTCGCAAAGTCCGTTTCCCATCTGCAGTAATTGCGCGGCAATCAGTGGCATTGCCATGCGCATGCAGCGGCGAGATTCAGCCTTGAGCGCAGTAGCTTTTACCAACAGAGTATCTTCTGGTGTGACATGGTCTACAAGTTTCGGTTAACAGTTTCGCAGAGTCGCTGACAGTTGGCGATGCATCTGATTATGCTGGCATCCCTTCGGTGTCGACAAAGAGTGGGTAAAACGTGTTTGAACGTGGCTGTAAAGCAGATGTCCGGGAAGCCGGAGCACGGCAAGCGGGTATCTGGATAATTGCTGTTGCTCTGTCGCTGGCTGGTTGTAGCTCAAACCTGGGGTCAAAGCCAGAGTCAAACCATAACCCGCTGAACCTGAACACCGGACAGAAAACGGTGTCTTCCCGACCTTCATTGAATGCCCCTTCCAGCGTTACTGCAGCCGGGCAGACGGTCGCGCGGGTGGGTGGATACGGTTTGATTGCAGCTCCCGAGCAGCAGGCAAACAAACGTTCGATGTTGGTAATTCAAAATCTCGTTGCCACATTGAGACAGGTGCCGGCTTTGCAACCGCAGTCTTCACCTATCAGTTTCAAAAAACCCGGCACTGACTTTTCTCGTTTACTGGCTTCCCAACTGCAACAAGCAGGCTACCGGCTATTTTTAGCCGAATCGGACACCGCACCTAATCTGCTGGTTCACGCCATCAGTCGGGTGGCGTTTAGCGGAGAAGGCCGACGATACGAGTTTTCACTCAGCATCAATGGAATGTCAGTCAGCCGCACTTACGAATTGAAAAACAATACAATCTATCCGGTGACTCGTATGCTGATTGCTGGAACCGGGCCGTTGGATATCCGTGTCGACGACAGCGTGTTTGAAAACTGACGGGTGGTTGAAAAAGCCCATCCGAGTCTTTTCAAGCTGGTTCAATCCCGGCATATTCCCCTGATGGACTTAATCGATCAATCACTTGAATGATGATAGAGCTTTCGCAGGCGTAGCCAGCTGTCAGTTTTCCAACAGCCTGCCATACTCAGTTGCTGCTCATATTAACGTGCTTTCCTCGTGAAGGCGAACCTTAACTCTCGACTGTACCGACATCCTGTTTCAATCAACTGACCCACTATCATGCAAGACGCTTTGAGCCGGTCGCAAGGTGGTTCATCATTGCCTGCCGCAAGCTGTGCATGGCATAGTTACTTGTACAAACTATCGAAAGTATTGAATGCTGGCGTCAAAGCCACCTATCGGGAGAGACATTTGGAGAACGTAGCTGTCAGGAATATCAAGCGTGCGAGTCCGGCTGTTATTGAAGGTCTCGGCAAGGCTGGTGTTGCGACCGTGCACGAGGCTCAATTTCGCCGGGGGTTGATGCAGTCTTATATAAGGCCTGTTTTTCCGGGAGCCAGAATCAGCGGCAGTGCGGTGACCGTGTTGTCCCAACCCGGTGACAACTGGATGATCCATGTGGCGATTGAATTGTGTCAACCTGGCGATCTGTTGTTGGTGGCCTGCAGTGCCGAAAATACGGACGGCATGTTTGGGGATCTGTTGGCAACTTCAGCCCAGGCAAGAGGGGTTGTTGGATTGGTTTCAGACACCGGATGCCGCGATGTTGCTGACCTGCAGTCGATGAATTTTCCTGTATGGTCGCGAGCGATTTCCGCCAAAGGGACGGTCAAGAACACGCTCGGTTCGGTCAATATACCGGTTGTGGTGGCGGGTCAATTAGTGAACCCCGGTGATGTGGTCGTCGCGGACGATGACGGGATCGTAGTGGTTCCAAGGCGCAGCGCTGCTGATGTGTTGGCAGCTTCTGAGCAACGGTTGTCAAATGAGGAATCCAAACGCCAGCAGCTTGCTGATGGAGTGCTTGGGCTTGATATCTACAATATGCGCGAGCGGCTCGAACAATCGGGATTGGTCTATCTGGATTCAGAAGATGAACTCGAGCGCTAGTACAAGCCGGTGCAAAATTGATCCTGCAGGCAATCTCAACCTTGCTATCGCAATCCGCACAAAACGCCCCTTGATCCTGTGGATAGGCTTTGCTTGTGACAAGGCTTCCAGCATTATTTACAGTCACTGATGAGGGCCTGCGACTATCCATGAACCAAGTAATCGAATCAGATGGTGTGCCGTGTATGCTGATGCGAGGAGGCACATCCAAGGGCGCTTTTTTCGTACGGGATGATTTGCCAACAGAGACACGCTCGCGAGATCGATTTTTGTTAAGAGTCATGGGTTCGCCAGACCTGAGACAAATTGACGGTATTGGAGGTGCAGATCCACTGACCAGCAAAGTTGCGATAGTGTCGGCATCGTCACGCCCGGGCATCGATATCGACTATCTATTTTTGCAGGTGTCGGTCGATCGCGCACAGGTATCAGACGCGCAAAACTGCGGAAATATCCTGTCCGGGGTTGTGCAGTTCGCGCTGGAGAGAAAGCTGCTTGAACCATCTGCTGAAATTGCCGGCCATCAGCAAACCTTCAATGTCTATATGGAAAACAGTGACCAGATAGCTAACGTCACTGTGATGATCGAAAAAGGCAGGCCAATTTATCAGGGTGAGGCACGTATTGACGGTGTTCCCGGTACAGCAGCACCCGTGCTACAAAACTTTCCGCAAGCTGCAGGTTCTAATTGTGGGTCCTTGCTGCCGACTGGCGACCAGCTTAATACCCTTGCCGGTGTTGAAGTCACCATGATAGACAACGGCATGCCTGTTGTGTTGTTGCGCGCGCAAGATATGGGTATAAGTGGCCAGGAAACTCGCGTGCAATTGGATGTGGATGATGGCTTGAAAAATCGTCTTGAGAAAATTCGGCTGCTGGCAGGTCCATTAATGAATCTTGGTGATGTCAGTGAACAAACGGTTCCCAAAATGACCATGGTCTCGGCCCCTGTTAATGGCGGGGCGATCAACACCAGAACGTTTATTCCTCATCGCTGCCACGCCTCTATTGGAGTATTGGGAGCTGTATCGGTCGCCACCGCCGCATTGTTGCCGCAGTCAGTAGCTCACTCACTGGCTCATATACCCACCGCTGACAGCAGTGGTAATCGTTCCATCTCGGTTGAACACCCAATAGGGGAAACCAGTGTGCTGGTCAACCTGAATGAAGGCGATGGCAAGGTGCAGGTAGGCCAGGCGGCAATACTCAGAACTGCCCGCAAATTATTTGATGGCAGGGTGTTCGTATAAGTTGAGTTAAAAAGTAAATCTGTGCCCGGGTGATTCTTGCAGAACGCGTGACAGGGCCTTGAAATGTTCATCACTGAATAGATCGATATCTCGATCTATTTGTTCAGCTGTCAGCTTGACCAGATCATCCGCGATAATTTTAAGTGGCTGACCGCTTTGCATTGCAAAAAGCTGTTGGCGACAAGCCCGTTCCAGGTAATACAAATCGTCAAAGGCTCTGGCAACCGTGGGGCCGCCAACAACCACGCCGTGATTGGCGAGAAACGTGATGTCAACATGTTGCTTGTCACGTGCGGCCTGGGCCAGACGATCCCCTTCTCCTTCAGATACTGCCAAGCCGCCAAAGCGATCCTCATATTCAGTGCGTCCGTAAAATCGCACCGCTGTCTGATGAGCCATCTCCAGCCTGCCGTTTTCTACCATGGTCAATGCGGTGGCGTAGGGCATGTGTGTATGCAACAAGGCTTTGTGCCTTTGATTGGCGCGATGCCCGGCGATATGGATAAATTTCGCCGAATCTTCAACCATGCCCTGGCCCTTCAGAATGGTGCCGTCACCATCGATTAGTAACAGCGCCTCTGCGGTCATCTCTGACCAATGCACACCATAGGGGTTGATAAGGTAACGCTCGGGTTCACCATCCAGTTTCACCGAAAAGTGGTTGCAAATTCCCTCGTGAAAGCCAAAACACTCGGCCAGTCGGAACGCATTGGCCAGATCTTGCCGGTCTTGTTGTTCTGAGACGGCCTGGTTACTGATGTCGAGTTGTGCTGTCATGGATCTCTCGCTATTCAGGTGTGATCACCCGTTTAAAGTCTGCGCTGTTCGGGGGGGTTGGAGGCTTTCGCCGCACGCTCCGATCTGATCATAGCGCGATTTGACAGAGTCAATCCAGCCCGAAAATCGCGGTGCCGGCGGGCCAGGGAGGTTGACGGTCCGCAAGACGATTTGGCATCAAGATTCGGCTAGTTGAATTATATTGCAATGGCTTGCAAGTTGCATGTCCACACTTACGAAAATAGCTGATTTTGAATCCAGATGGCTCAAGCTCTGCGACATAGAGACTCTGAGGGTACTGTGGTGCCTGAAGACACAGTGCCCGAAGCGGGACGTGATGCTGCACGCAATGCTGAGGCACAGGACGGTCAGACCTCGCGAAGTAAGCAACCCAAAATAAATTCACCACCGCAGGAGTGGCTGAATTGGCAGTGCAAAATGATTGCCGGTGTTGCAGTTGGGGCTGTCTTTGATGTTTCGGGAAAAAAACTGCGAACCATTAAAGCAGGCTGGCCGGATCGCAGGCAGGCTCAATCAGAGTTGTTGGAGGTTGCACAAAAAGCTCTGGAGAGTAGTGAAGTTCAAATTCTTTCGCAGCAGACCCTTTCCACCGGAGAGCCCGAACTCTTCGACTACATCGCGGTACCTGTCGTAACACAGCACAGTATTTATGTGGTCGCCATGAGAATTGTATCGCGTAGTCAATCTCAGCAGCAGGCGGTAGTGCAATTGCTGCAATGGGGTGGCTTGTGGCTTGGAACGATATTCGAGATGGGATTTGGTGCAACCGCAAGTAACGATCCGCAGTCGAGTGACAATTCATTGTTGGGAAAGGTTCTTGCCGGCACCAGTGTACAGGCGTCTTGTGTTGAACTGGTTAACGCGCTTGCGGCTGAGCTTAATTGCGAGAGAGTCAGTATTGGTTTCAAACATCGGCTTAATATCAAGTTAAAGGCCATCTCCCAACTATCCGATTTCGATTCCAAGCGGCAACTCGTCAGATCTATTGAAGCTGCAATGAGCGAGGCGGTGGATCAGGACACGTCAATGTTGTTTCCTGCCTCCGGCGACGTTCAAATACCCGTCACCACTGCTCACTCGGAGTTGCAACATCAAAATGGGCAGCTGGCATGTTGTACCATACTGCTGCAACACAATGACGAGGTTATAGGGGCGTTATTGTGTGAGCGTGATTCAGCGCAACCTTTCTCCCAAAGTATCCAGCACAAATGCGAGAACCTGCTCGCAGACATCGCCCCGGTCCTGGCGCTTAAACTGGATCTTGAACAGCCTCTGATACCTACCGTGTTGAGCGATGCCCGGTCTGGATTGCGCAAGATACTTCTGGGCGATACTCGTGCTTCGAGAATCAAACGGGCCGGTGTCTGTGTGGCGGCAATCTTGATTGGATTATTTCCAGTGCAACATAAGGTGGTAGCGACCGCCTCTGTCGAGGGGGCGGACAAACAGGTGTTGGTTGCACCTCAGGCAGGATACATAAAATCAGCATCGGTGCGGGCAGGGGATTTGGTGGCAGAAGGGGACACGATTGCGACGCTTGATGATCGCAATCTGGCTATCGAACGCAATAAATGGCTGGGTGAACTCGCCAAAATTGAGACGTCGTTTGCGCAGGCGCTGGGTACTCGTAATCGTTCAGAAGTTGGTTTGCTGCAAGCGCGAAAGCAACAGGCCCAGGCAGAGCTGGATCTAATCAACCAGAAATTGGACAGATCAGTCTTGCGTGCACCGTTTGATGGTGTGTTGGTCAGTGGTGATCTTAATCAGTCATTGGGCGCACCGGTTGCGGCCGGGGAAGTACTGTTCGAAATAGCCTCATTGGAAAACTATCGGTTGTTGCTGGAAATCGATGAGCATGATGTCGCTGGCGTTACCGAAGGCCAGGCAGGCCACCTCAGAATTTCGGCGCTGCCCGGAAGAACCTATGCAACCACAATCAAGTCTGTGATGCCGGTGGCTGTTAGCCGAAACAAGCGCACGGTGTTCCAGCTTGAAGCCAACCTGGATGAAACCAGTCGGGTGTTACGGCCTGGAATGCGTGGAGTTGCGAAGATTAATCTTGGGCGTCGCAGTTTGATATGGGTGCTGACACATGGCCTGCTCGATCGTGTCAGATTGTGGTTGTGGGCGGTGGGGTTCTAACGTGAATGAGTCTGAATCTCGTGTTCCGTCACCTGCTCGGCAAAGTACCGACGATCAACTCTGGGAAAAAGTTTCCGCGTTATCACCGCGCTTGCGACAGCATGTCAGAGTTTACCCGCAGTCTTTCCGCGGTGAACGTTGGTACGTGTTGCGTGATGAATCAAGTGGCCAGCATCTACGAGTAAATTCAGTGGCGTTTGCATTGATAGGTCGTCTGGACGGACGGCGTTCTATCGCAACGGTTTTTGATTACTTGCAAGCGGAGGGAAGTACTCTTTCTCGCACCTCGGTAGTTCAGTTGATCAGCCATTTACAGCACATTGGCGCTCTCTATGGCGTGCTGGACAAGGGTGCTGAGCAATTGATGGAAGAATACCGGAAAAAGAAAAGTGGACTACGCTGGCGACGTTTGCTGAGCCCCCTCCTGATCAGGATTCCGCTGATTGATCCCGATGCTTTACTGACCCGGATAGCACCTTATGTGGGGAGCTTGCTGCGACTGCGAGCATTCGTGGTCTGGTCTGCGGTAGTGCTGATGGGGCTGCTGGTATTAATAACAAATTTGCCTGATGTTCTGGATGAGGTTCGACATGAAGTTCTGAAGCCCTCCAATCTTGTTTTGCTCTGGGTGTTGTATCCATTGTTGAAACTGCTGCACGAGTTTGCCCATGCACTCTGCGTTAAATACTGGGGTGGGGAGGTACACGAAATGGGTATCACCTTCCTGGTGCTGACGCCGGTACCTTATGTCGACGCATCTGCGGCGTCGTCGTTTAAATCCAAATATAAACGAATTGTGGTTAGTGCTGCTGGTATTGCGGTCGAGTTGTTTGTTGCCTCTTTGGCCCTGGCTTTCTGGGTAACGGCGGAACCTGGTTTTTTACGTGATTGCGCGTTTGGATTATTCACAATCGGTGCTTTCTCCACAGTCATGTTCAATGCCAATCCGCTGTTGAAATTCGATGGGTATTACATCCTGCAGGACCTTATCGAGATACCCAATCTGTATTCCAGGTCAACCGCTTATTATCGCTATCTCACCAAGCGCTATGTGTTTGGTATGGAAAATGTCGAATCACCTCAGACAGCTGCCGGGGAAAATCGATGGTTTATCGGATACGGCATGGCGTCCCAGCTCTACCGACTCTTTGTCATGGTCTTTATTGTTCTGTTCCTGTCATCGAGATATTTGCTGTTGGGAGCATTGCTGGGGGCATGGGCAGTTTTTCAGCAACTGTTGCAACCGTTGTACAAAGGTTGCGTGTATTTGGTGAAATCTGCCGAGCTGCACTCAGTCAGGCGACAGGCACTGGTCCGTCTCGGTTCGATTGCTATGTTTTTGTTGGCGGCTCTGTGTCTTATTCCTGTTCCCAATGCCACACAGGTGCAGGGTGTTGTGTGGGTGCCTGAACAGGGGCAAATTTTTGCTGGCACGGCAGGCTTTGTCGAAAAGTTGTTGGTTCAACCAGGCGACAGGGTGAAACAAGGCCAGGTGCTGCTGCTGCTGTCCAATGATGACTTGAAACGCGAAATCGTCAGTCTGCAATCCGAAATAAGGGTACACGAGATCAATGCGTCGTCAATACGGCGTTCTGACGCAGCAGAATATTCGCGGCTCAATAGTGATATAGCCGTGTTGCAAAAAGAGCTCGATGTGCGTCTTCGGGAACATGAAGAATTGGTGGTGAAGTCGGGCGCTGCAGGTGTTTTTGCACCACCCGGTGCGATGACATTGCAGGGTCGCTACTATGCGCAGGGTGATTTGATCGGCCACGTAGTCGATCGGGAGCGATTGGTGGTTCAGGTTGCAATACCGGAGAAAAAGAGTGGTTCACTGCATCAGGGGGTTTCGTCAGCAAAAGTCAGGCTGGCTGAAAACCCCGGTATTTCGCTGCCGGCAACAGTGCAACAAGAGACGCCGTCCGCAAATCACACATTACCCAGTGCTGCGTTGGGCGCCGGTGGCGGTGGCGGCATAGCAGTTGCTTCAACCGACTCAGCAGGACTGACTGCTGTGGAGAAAGTATTTCATTTGCAGTTGGGCCTGGAAGCGGGAGCGCCGGTATTTGGCGTGGGAGAAAGAGCCTACGTCAGTCTACGCCATTCGGCGGAACCCTTGATGTCTCGTTGGGTCAGGAGTTTTCAGCAATTGTTTCTGGAAAAACTGCCTGCCTAGATTGCTCGATACATCGGATGCTCAATGCTTCGATTGCTTTGTACCTTGATTGCTTTGTGCCTCGATTGCTGAATGTAGTTGTCCCTCTGCGTCACGGACTGGTGCCGGGCAAATCAGAGCG
>CALFCE010000318.1 GCA_937951215.1 uncultured Granulosicoccaceae bacterium | reverse complement strand
TGGACCACGAACAAGGCGCAGTCCAATGGACAGTGGTTGCAAATTGATTTCGGGAAAATCCAGGCGTTTAACTTCCTGTCGCTCGCCAATGCGCGTAGCCCCAATGACTATCCGCGTCAGATACGTATCGAGGAATCGCTTGATGGTCAGGCCTGGCAGCTGGTAACGGAGGTTGTGCGGCAGGCCGACGGGATCGAGACCAACTCCGGGGAAGTCACCCGACTGGAGTTTCCAACCCGACAGGCGCGTTTTTTACGCCTGACTCAAATGCGCGATCTTGACCACTGGTACTGGTCAATTCATCAACTCGCTATTGGTATCAGTCGCTAAACAAAACACTCGGCTATCGAACGCGGGCAGCGTTATTGTCGTGAGTGGGTAAATAGCCGTCTGTGTTGATCACTCAGTAATTTTTTGATTACCTGAGTTGGTTGTGTCCTGAGCCCGGGTTAATTCGACGCTGTACTGTTTCTGGCCTATCTTCATAGGATGCTCTCTAACGATGCCATCAGGCTGGAACTCATGTTTTGCACCCGAAGCGTTACCTCCTGCCATTTCTTCCTGTTATTGTTTCTATTGGGGCAGAATCTGATCGTCAGCAATCTGCAGGCCCAATCCGGACAACCCATTAACAGACCTGCAGATGCTGAGTACAAGCTGTCTGCCAGTGTGCGCATCGGGCTTGGCTATTCGGATACGGAGAACAATTCAGGCGACTATGCGATAGAAGATTTTGAATCTCGTCTGCGCTGGCAGGGTAGTACCGATCTTGCCGCAGGGTTGCAGGCCAATGGTTATATCGAGCTGGGGCTCGATAGTGAGGATAACACTGAAGGTTCCTCGGGTATCGATCAAACCCGCCAGCTTTGGGCTGGCCTGTCGGGGCTGTGGGGTAGTTTGCGTGCCGGAGCGCAATACGGAACCTTTTATGACATGGTGTCAGTGCACACCGATCTGGCCTGGGTCGGGAGTTGCTGGACGCAATTTGAATGTGATGAGGAAACCCGTGTACTGAAATATCAGACTCCGCCCTCACCGTTGGTATTGAGTGTGTCTGCCACCGCGACACCTGATGACGAAGGTAGCGATCCTGCGGATCAAATAGAGTATGGTTTTACCTATCAATCCAGTGGACTGACCTTTGCGATGGCAGCCACCAACTATGCGGAAGAAGGTGAGTTTGACGGTGGCATGGTGGTGGGCGTTGTGCTTAAAACGACGGCCGATCAGTTGGGCTTGACGATAGCCTATCAACAGAGTGATCGAAGTGTTGCAGCTGCGATTGGGAATGCACCTTCAGCGACTGATGATGTGACCCACCTGACTCTGGGTGTTAATTATCGGCAGAGTTATTTTATTTACAATATGACTGATACCGGTAATTCGGAACCGAGTTGGTACACGCTCGGTGCAACGCAGGTGCTGGGTGATGCGGCCTCGTTTTTCTACGAGTACCAAGTCGTCGATTTCGATGATCAGCGCGATGAGGATGTTTTTTTTCGGGCCGGTCTTATCTATGATTGGTAAACGCGTTGGGATTGGTAACAGCGCTGGGATTGGTAAACGCGTGGGGATGGGTAGCGCCGCTATTGGGCAAAAAAATCTGCAACCGCAGCACCCCGCGCATCAAGGATGTCCTGTTTCACAAGAGACTTGTCCGTTTGCCCTTTTGCAATGCTTGCTGCGTCCACTGATCTGATGACTTCTGCGGCTTGTCTCATCAGATCAATAGCGGACAACTGTTCAGCAAGTTCATCAGATGTCTCATCAGGGTCGAGGCTGGTATAGGCTTCTATGTTGGCTGTGCAGGCTGACAGAAACTCTTCAAATCGATCGGGTTTTCGCAGGCAGTCCAGTGCCAGCAATATTTGTGTAATGGTATCTGCATCTCGCCTGTTGATGTGTTGGCTGAAGCCGTGATACCGGCACGTCAGTACCGCAAGGTCGCGATAACCGGCCGGGGCCTTCAGACGCTGGCAGAGTTGCTCGACTAATGGCGATCCTGCCATCTCATGATCGAAATGATGTGGCAGCTGCTCTGAGCTGGTAACCCCCTTGCCTATATCATGACACAGCACGGCAAAGCGGGTGGTGCTGGCCAGTTGCTGCTTAACTGATTGTTGCAGTGCTTGCATAGTGTGTTGGCCACAGTCAGTTTCCGCTTTTAGCTGCGGAGTTCCGAATAACTTGTCCAGTTCGGGCAGCAAAACCTGCAGCGCCCCTACATCGCGTAAGGTCTGGAAGAAAACCTGCGGATGTTGGGTTGCTAACGCGGCATGCACCTCCTGCCACACGCGTTCGGGCACGAGGGTATCAATCTCGCCACTGACTACCAGCTGGCGCATAAGCGTCAGGGTCTCAGGTGCAATGGTAAAGTCATGACGCGCCAGGCGAGCGGCAAATCTTGCCACTCTTATCAGTCTGACAGGATCTTCGGAAAACGCAGGGGAGACATGTCTGAGCACACGATTTTCGATATCCTGCAAGCCACCGAAAGGGTCAAACAAGTTGCCGTCGACGTCTTCGGCGATAGCATTGATGGTGAGGTCGCGCCGTTGCAGGTCTTGCTCGAGAGTAACGTCTTTTGACGCATGCACCTCGAAACCATGATAGCCGGCTGTGGTTTTGCGTTCAGTGCGTGCCAGTGCATATTCTTCGTGAGTCTGCGGATGTAAAAAAACCGGGAAATCGCGCCCTACCTGGCGAAAACCCGCACTTCGCATATCATCCACGGTGTGGCCAACGACGACCCAGTCGCGATCAGTAACCGGTACCCCCAACAGACGGTCCCGGACGGCTCCTCCAACAAGATACGCATTCATTGTTGCAGTGTAGCTTTGTTATCCGGAATTTTCATTGTCGGCTGATCATGTTGCCTGATTGAATCATCATTTTGTCTGCCATCCATTGTCAACGTCCCAACAATGATGAGCCGGGAAATTAAAACAGGGTAATTCAAACCGTCAATCCGGTCGGCATACACAATGCTAGACTCAATACATGAACAGGATATCACTGACACTGCTGGGGATGCTTGCGTTGACCGGCTGCTCTGGCTGCACAACGGTAGGTTACTACGCACAAGCGATCAATGGTCATTTTGATCTGATGCAAAAACGGCAATCTCTGTCGAAATTGATGACCTCAGAGAATACCGATCCGGAACTCAAGCGAAAACTCGGATTGCTCAGAGATGCGCGGGAGTACGCAGTCAGTGAACTGCAGTTACCCGACAATGACAGCTATAGCACCTATGTTGAAACCGGCAAGCGCTACGTGACGTGGAATGTGGTTGCGACTCAGGAATTTTCCATGCAACCAAAAACCTGGTGTTTCCCTGTTGCCGGTTGCGTCTCGTATCGCGGCTACTTCGCTGAAGAAGATGCAGAAAGTTATCGACAGGAGCTGATTCAACAGGGCTTTGATACCCAGCTCGGTGGTGCCAGCGCGTATTCTACTCTGGGATGGTTCGAAGACCCTTTGCTTGACACGATGTTGCGTGGATCTGATATCAGATTGGTCAGTTTGTTGTTTCATGAATTGGCGCATCAAGTCGTTTATGTCAAGGATGACAGCAGTTTTAACGAGGCCTTTGCAAGCTTTGTCGAACAAGAGGGGGCCAGGCTGTGGCTTGAAAGCAACGGCGACACAGACAAGATTCCGGGTTACAACGCGTTCCTGAAACGGCAGATTGATTTTAACCAGCTGTTGCAGGATACCCGTGTCAATCTGGTTAAATTGTACAAGCAGGACCTGCCGGACGAGCAAAAGCGCGAGCGTAAAAAAGCGGTATTTGACACCATGCGTGACAACTATGCTCAGCTAAAGGAGCAAGAATGGGAGGGGTATACAGGTTACGACAATTGGTTTGCGAGACCCATGAACAACGCCAGGCTGGTGTCTGTTGCTACCTATCGCAAATGGATACCCGCCTATGCTGCGTTGTTCGAGGAGCAGGGGCGTGATTTTTCAGCTTTTTTCGAGCGCGTGACTGAGCTGTCAAAAATGGATTTTGCTGAGCGGCAACAGCTCTTGCAAGGCTATCTGGATCAATAGCCCGCGAACCGTTGCCCGGCTCGCGTTGTTACCCGGTGCGGTAACCCTTGGTTGTATCCGGGTTGTATCCGGGTGGTAGCTGGGTAATGTAGCTGGTACAAACTATCGCCGTGCGAAGCGGCGGTAACCTTGTTCCAGATCCCGTTTGTCTTTGTCGCCGATGTATCGAGGGACAACGGCATTAATTGAGGTCGGTAAACGGCATTCGGGGTTATCACAGATACTGTCGGTTTGCAGAGACAGATAATTATCAGTTGAAAACGGGCTGGCGGGTAGTACGCCCAGGATCTTCCCCTGCAGTCGTGCAGCCCAGTCTGGCAAGCCGATGATTTTCCTTTTCAAACCCATGGTTTCGGCGGTGAATTCAACCAACTCGCGCAAGGTATAATCTTTGGGCCCGCACAGGTCGTAGGATTGAATGTGGTCATGTTGACCAGTGCCGTTATCGGGTTTCACGCCGACCTCGATACCCAGACAGGCAAGTACAACATCGGACAGATCGCCGACATAAACCGGTGACATCTTTGCATCAGGACAAGCCAGCGGAAATACTGGCATCGCCTGCAGTAAGCCGGCAAAGCGGTTGAAGAAAGAATCACCACTGCCAAAAATCACGGACGGGCGCAGAATGGAAACACGTGTGCCCTGGTTTAAATGCTCTCTTATGTGTTGTTCAGCCAAACCTTTGCTGCGCAGGTACTCGCTGCTCCCGCCTTCGGCATCTGCACCCAATGAACTCATCTGTACCAGATTTGGAATCTCGCAATGATTGACGCAGGCCACCAGCTTTTGAGTGAGGCCGGCATGTGCCCCTTGAAACGAATTGGTTGATGAACCTGACTGATTTAAAATGCCGATCAGATTAATCACAGCATCACTTCCGGCAATTGCATCTTGCAGCTGAGCCTGGTCGTGGACGTCAACCTGTTCGATATGCACATTACTCAGAATTCGCAGATCGCGATGGCGCTGCTTGTGCCGTGTCAACACGGTGATGTTCTTGCAGTGCTTCGCCAGATCAACGGTTAGTTGAGTTCCGACGAACCCGGTTCCGCCCAACAGGGTGACTTTGCCCAATCGAGTGTCTGTTGCTGTCATGTGTCTATGCCTGTACTGACAAAATATATAAGGTTTAGCGTCATTTTACGCTGCTTGCTGAACCGCTGCAGCCCGTTCATCAACACTGATCACAGTAGGTGGGCTGGATCGCTGCCAAGCTGACGATTTTGACACAATTTGTTGCCTCAGATCCGGGCTGGGGGCCACTGCCTGACTCAGTGTCATTGAGATCTGGCTAGACCTCCACCGCAATGCGCCCGATGTCTTTGTCTCCAAACAGCTGTTGGTAGCGCTCGATTTCGGCTTTCGGGCCGGTAGCCTTTTCCAGGTTATCCGATAGTTTGACGGTCGGTTTGCCATTGGCCTCAGTCACTTTGCACACCAGTGAGATCGCTTTGAGTTGTTCGTTCATGCGTGGAGCACAATCGCGGAAATCATTGGTTAAATGGGTGCCCCAACCAAAACTCAGCCGCACCCGATCGTTAAACCGGTTGTAAACTTTCTCAATGGTATCGACATCGAGCCCGTCAGAGAAAATAAGCAGTTTGTCTTTAGGATTCTGGCCTTTTTCCTGCCACCAGCTAATCAGCTCTTCACCGCCTTCAATCGGGTCTTTGGAGTCGATACGGAAGCCGCTCCAATCGGCCACCCAGTCTGGTGCATTTTTAAGAAAGTTGCTGGTACCGAAGGTATCGGGGAGAACGATCAGCAGATTGCCGTCATAGGTCCTTTGCCAGCTTTGCAATACGCCATAGGGGGATTGCAACAGCTGCTCATCATCGTTGGCCATGGTTGCATGTACCATCGGCAGCTCGTGCGCGTTGGTACCGATTGCATTCAGATCGAGTTCCATCGCCAGCAGTACATTGCTGGTGCCGATAAAGGCATCCGGTAAACCTTCTTTCATTGCCGCAATGCACCAGCGTTGCCACAGGAATCCGTGGCGCCGGCGGGTGCCGAAATCTGCAATTTTCAAATCCGGTAACGCTTTCAGGCGGACAACTTTTTCCCACATTCGGGCCTTGGCTCTCGCGTAAAGAACATCCAGCTCAAATCGCCCGACCTCTGACATTGCCGCTCGTGATCGCAATTCGCTGATGATGGCCAATACGGGAATTTCCCACAGCGTGACGTCGGCCCAGGAACCGGAAAAATCGATACGGAACTGACCGTCTTCAACCGTCAATTGGTACTCCGGGAGCGTGTAGTCGCGAAACCAGCTTAAAAATTCCTCGGTGAAGAGTCTTTCCTTGCCATAGAACGTATTACCAGCGAGCCAGATATATTCCTTGTTGGTCAGCTTGATAGTGCGAGCGTGGTCTAGTTGGGCGATCAGCTCGGCCTGGTCAATTTCTTCGGCCAGGCGCACTGACTTGGTCCGGTTTATCAGCGAAAAGGTGACTGGTACGTCTTTGTATTCTTTCCAGATGGTTTGCAGCATCAACAGCTTGTAAATGTCCGTGTCGATGATGCTGCGGATAATCGGATCCAGCTTGAAGGTATGGTTGTAGACCCGAGAGGCGATATCGGTCATGTGTGGATAGATCATCGTACTAGTGTACCGCGATGAGAGTCACCTACCAAGGTCTGGTTTTGGGCTGGCTTGATGTCTCGGTTCGCCATCGTCGACGACTGCGCTAGAATAGGCGTCAGTCTCAATCTCGCCTGACAAATTTACTCAACAAGATGACCCCCGCCATCCAGCTGCTGAAAAAGCACCAGGTTCCTCACACTGTCCACCAATATGAACATGACAGGGAAACGAGTTCCTATGGTTTGGAAGCTGCGGAAAAGTTGGGAATCGATCCCTCGTTTGTTTATAAAACCCTGGTGGTGGATCAAAGCACTGGATCGCGCCCTGAGCTGGCTGTCGCTATCCTGCCAGTTGCCTCTCAACTGAGTCTTAAAGCCATGGCAACAGCTTGTAAAGCCAAGCGTGTCGTGATGGCAAAACCTGAGCAGGTGACCCGTACAACCGGCTACGTGTTGGGTGGTGTCAGCCCATTGGGCCAAAAGAGGCGCTTGCCAACAGTTATCGATCATTCTGCCGGGGAGTTGCCAACAATCTATGTCAGTGCTGGCAAGCGTGGGCTTGAAATAGAGCTGGCACCTGACGAGCTGGGCAAGCTGCTGGAGTCACAGCTGTACCCGATAACGGCCTGAGTCTATAACGGCCTGAGTCCTCATTTGACCAGCGCTGTTAAAATCGGATTGCCACAAATCGCGTATCAACCAGGCGCGGGATTATTTTCCAGAAACTCGTTGATCCTGCCCATCGCCTGCAAAATGTTCTCGGTTGAATTGGCATACGAAATCCGGATGTAGCCTTCGCCGTGAATTCCGAAGTCCGGGCCTCCAATCGTGGCGACACCGGTTTCTTCCAGCAGAGCGCTGGCCAGCGCTTTTGCTTTCCAGCCGGTTTTTGTGATGTTCGGAAAGGCATAGAAAGCACCTTTGGGTTGTATGCACGATACACCGGGTAACTTGTTCAGCTCTTCAACAACGCGAACGCGGCGTGCATCGAACTCTGCCACCATGCTGGTGACCTGATCCTGAGGGCCGGTCAGCGCTTCGAGTGCTGCGAACTGTGCAGGGGCATTGACACAGCTCCAGGCGTTGACGGCCAGCTTGCGTATGTTTTCGAACAAGGCATCCGGCCACAGCGAGTAACCCATTCTCCAGCCTGTCATGGCATAGGTCTTGGACCATCCATTGAGCAAAATCAGGCGATCGCGAATCTCCGGATAGCCAAGCAGGCTGACATGCTGCTCGTCGTCGTAAACCATTTGATCGTAGATTTCGTCAGACATGATCGCAACATCGGGGAATTCTGTCAGGCCCTTGACCAAGGCATCGATTTCACTTTTAGGTGTCACGCCACCACAAGGGTTGGCAGGTGAATTCACGATAACCAGGCGGGTCTTGTCATTAAGCAGCGATAGTGTTTCAGCTGCCGAGAACGCAAAACCATTTTCTTCACGAATGGGAATCGGCACTGGTGTGGCGCCGGTATATTCAATCATTGAACGATAGATGGGGAAGCCGGGATCGGGATACAGAATTTCGGCACCGGGCTCACCGAACATCAGGATGGCCGCAAACATCGTGACCTTGCCACCGGGTACCACAATAATATTGTTTGCTGAAACGCCCGCCTGATATCGATTATTCAGATCTGTGGCGACCGCTTCTCTGAGCTGCGGAATACCAATGGCGGGGGTATAACCGTGTTGTCCATCGCGTAGCGCACGTACCGCTGCTTCAACGATATTGTCTGGTGTCGGGAAGTCGGGTTGGCCGATACCAAGGTTGATAATACTTTTCCCTTCGGCTGCCAGTTCCCCGGCCCGTGCCAGTACCGCAAACGCGTTTTCTTCGCCAATACGATCGAAATTGGATACTACCTGCATGCCCAGCGGCTCCTGTTCGGTGATACCCGCCAGTTTATCGCAGAATGGATTCTGAAAAGCTGTGATTTCCTCCCGGCGGGATGCAGAGCTGCTGCACCAGCATCTCTGGTAGCTGTAGCAGGAGGTTGGTTCCAATTATTGTCTTTTCTGTTCCTTCCGCTTTCTTCCGGGGTCTAATTTCAGTGTCTTGATTTCGCTGTTTTGATCTCACTGTTCTGATCTCAGGGCCTTAAGCTGACCGAGTTGCCAGAAGGCGATCGGGAATTAGTGTGACGACACTCACGGATCCCGCGTTATTTTGACGTTGTCAAATGGTTTGATTCAACACTGAACTTTAGTCTGGAGCCGAAAAAGAAAGTCTGGGGCAGCGTCAATGAATCGTGACAACTTGAGCTTGCAGAATCGTATCGTCAGTGAGCAGATACGCCTGATTTACAAACAGGGGCCGGTGCTCGCAGTGGGTGCTGGTTGTGCTGCCATTATGGCCACCTTTTTTCTGTGGCATGCCGAGCCCAATGTCACTTTGTTGTTCTGGCTGGCAGCCGTATTCTGCACGTCTTTGTTTCGTGCGCTGATTTTTCGCTGTTACTGGCAAGACGTCAATCGCGATCGGGCAAACTCGAAATGGGGTTGTATGTTTGCGTGGGGGTCTTTTTTTGCCGGTGTTGTATGGGGACTCTGGCCGGTGCTTTTCTATGCCGCCTATGATCCTGCTTATCTGTTGCTTATCTCCTCCATTTTTGCCGGGATGATCGCTGTTCTTGCAACCTCCGGCAGTATGTACCTGCCAGCGTTTTATGCTTTTGCCATACCGCTCGTGTTCCCGCTTGCGGCTTTTCACGTGGCCTCCGGTGTTCACTTTCTAAGCTGGACCGGCTGGTTATTGGTGATGTTTTTTTTCGTCAATATGGCGCTGGCGATCAGGGGCAACAAGCATTCCTGCGAGCTGATATCGGCCCGTTTTCACAACACCGAATTGATGATGCAGTTATCTGATGAAAAGGTGGTTGCAGAGCGCGCGGTGGTTGCCAAAAACCAGTTTATTGCCGCTGCCAGCCATGATCTCAGGCAGCCGCTACATGCGATGAGCCTGTTCGTGTCGGCGCTGGGTAATACCCGGCTTACTTCGCGACAAACAATGATTGCGACCGACCTTGAAAAGTCTGTTGGATCATTGAAGCGTCTGTTTGACAGCCTGCTGGACGTGTCCATGCTTGAGGCCAATACCCTGCAACCACGAGTGGCTGATTTTCCGATACAGGAGCTACTGGATGTCATGCACAATGAGTTATTGGCTGAGGCAGAGTGCAGGCAACTCACATTGCAGCTACAGGCGTCAGACCTGATCGTACGCTCCGACAGAATACTGCTGGAACGAATCATGAGAAACCTGCTAACCAATGCCTTGCGCTACACCAAAAAGGGTGGGGTGTCGGTGTCCTTTGAGCCGATGTCCGGTGACCAGATTGTGATGAAGGTCTGCGACAGTGGTATCGGGATAGCCACTGAGGATCTGCAGTGCATTTTCGATGAATACCGTCAGATACGAAAACCGGACGTTCGGCAAGGTGGGATGGGGCTTGGTTTGGCCATCGTCAGGGGGCTCTGTGATTTGCTGGGGCACAATCTGAGTGTGGTTTCCAGGCTGGATTACGGTACTGAATTTTCGCTAACGTTGCCGCTTGGGCATAAACAGGGGATAACAACAGAAGAGCGGGTTTTGCAGACATCACTGACGCAATCCCTCTGTGTTTTGCTGATTGATGATGAACAGTCCATTCTGGATGCGACCAGCGGCATGTTGCGCGATTGGGGCTGCGAAGTATTGTGTGCCACCGGACCCTTGCATGCGCTGGAGCTGTTGGCGAAGACCAACAGTACACCCGATTTTATTTTGACCGATTACCGACTTGAGGACAGGCAGACTGGAATAGAGGTGGTTGAATGTGTTCGGGAGTGGATGAATCTGGAGATTCCCGCGCTGGTGATTACCGGAGACACATCGCCGGAACGTCTTGCTGAAGTGTCGGCCAGCGGGTTGCCAATTATGCATAAACCCTTGCTGGCCGAGGAGTTGAAGTCAGTTATTTTAAGGTATTGCCGCTACGACGATTCTCTGGCTGCAAAGGCCACCAGTTTCTGAATGCTCAGACCCTGAATCAGTATCGATAACACAACGATGATGTAGGTCACAGCAACAATGACCTCTCTTTCCGGACTTGGCGGGATCGATAGCGCCAGGGCCACAGAAATGCCGCCGCGCAGACCTCCCCAGGTTAGAATTTTGATGACATGAGGATGAAAGTCCGTTCTTAACTTCAGCAGTGTGACTGGAATGCCGACCGCAATAAAACGCGCCGTCAGCACCAGCAAGGCCAGAATCAGTCCGGCGACAAGATGGTTAACGGTGAACAGGGTCACCATGATTTCAAGACCGATGAGCAGAAACAACACGGCGTTGAGAATCTCGTCAACCAATTCCCAGAATGTATCCAGATGCTGTCGAGTGGTGTCGCTCATTGCATCGCGACGCCCATGATTGCCGATGATAAGGCCAGCGACAACCACTGCGATCGGAGCTGATATATGCATCATCGCCGCTGCAGTTGAGCCACCTGCAACCAGCGCCAGTGTAATCAGTACTTCAACCTGGTAGTCATCGACTCGTTTCAACATTTGCAATGCCACCCAGCCGATGACAAACCCGAACAGGCCCCCGCCAATAGCTTCCTGTGCAAACAGTTTGCTGATGTGTTCCACGCTGACCGGATCACCATTAACCGCAATACCGAAAATAACCAGAAAAACCACGACAGCTACACCATCATTAAACAACGATTCGCCCGCTATTTTGGTTTCCAGGCTTTTTGTTGCACCTGCGGTTTTCAGGACACCCATCACTGCAACGGGATCTGTGGGTGAAATGAGTGACCCAAACAACAGGCAATAAATAAACGGTATACCGAGATTCAATAACTGCAGCAGGTAATAACTGAAGATACCCACAATAAATGTACTGGTGACAACACCGACAGACGCCAGCAATCCAACCACCCATTTTTTGTCCAGCAGTTCACTGAGGTTGACATGCATCGCTCCGGCAAAGAGCAGGAATGACAGCATGCCGTGCATCAGCGCCTGATTGAAATCGACCTGATCCAGCAGATTCTGGGCATAGGTGATGCCGGTGGTGTAACCGAATTTGGACAACAGTACCAACACCACCGAAAAAACCAGTGAAATGGCCATGATGCCGATTGTGGTAGGCAGTTTGATATAGCGGTAGTTGATGTAGGCAAACAGGGCCGACACTGTTAACAGGATACTGGAGATGCTGAGTAAATCCATGCAGGAAGGTTGCCTTTGGTGCTGATTGAAACACAGCATCTTGGTGCTGCGCCGGATCTAAGGGCCGGAATTAAGGGTTTCTGACAAGTAAGCCAATACTATAGTTTACAATAAGGTTTCAACGAGGGGTGGGCTGGCAACACCGGTTTAATGATTCAACTGCAACTGACTTTGGATGAACAGCTTCCGGACCTGCCGGCCTATGCCGTGCGTGTCTCCAAACGTGCTCGGTCGGTCAGCCTCAGGGTACTTCCCGATATCGGTCTGGAAGTCACTATTCCGCAACGATTCAACCAGGCCAATATTCCTGAGATTGTGCGCGAAAACCGCCGCTGGATTGAAAAGGCGATGCTGGAGCTTGAGGACCGAACCCGGCCAGAGTTTCGTACCTGGCCTCCTGAACAGCTGATCCTCGCCGCCTGCGATCAAACTTTGCAGCTGCGTTATGAGACACCCGCAACCAGCGATCGGAATCCGTCTGCGCGACTGGACGGAGATTTACTGACCTTGACTATCTCTACCCGGCAACGGCGGGAAGTGGCGGTATTGATCGCAACACTGTTGAAAAAACGAGCGCGAGAGGTGTTGGCTCCGCAAGTATCGCAGCTCGCGTTAGAGAATGATTTGAGCTTTCGTCGGCTGGTCGTCCGTGGTCAGAGAACCCTGTGGGGCAGTTACTCGTCAAGTGGCACCTTGAGCCTGAACTATAAATTGTTGTTCCTGTCGCCAGATTTGGTGCGCTACGTTATATTGCATGAGCTCGCGCATACCCGTCATTTGAATCATTCTCGGAGGTTTTGGTCCCTGCTGGAGAAACTGCAACCGGGTGCGCGAGTGCTCGATGCCCAGCTCGGTGACGCAGCCGCGTTGGTGCCGCCCTGGCTTGAACATTTGCGCTAGTCAATACCCTCGGCTTCGGTAGGCAATAACTTGGATTTACGCAATGTATTTTTTTGCGCCTATTCTCCAATGCATGCCTTGTCTTTCTGCTATTCTTTCTGATTACCAAATGTCGCAACACATTTTTCTGTTATCTACAAGCCCTGAATCGAAAAATAGCGTCTTCGAATTTTTCCTAACAAAAACAAGAAGTTGAAAAAGTGTCAATTTCCAATTCAGAAGGTTATCAGGTGAGTCGCACCGATACGGTCGATTTAATGCAGATCATCCCGCTGATCCTCGCGACGGCGCTGCTGACTGTGGGTCTATCGATGTTCCTGAGCGGCACCACCGACGGGATGGAGCTGATTCAACCCGTCATTGTTGTGTTTGGCGGTACGCTGGTTGCGCTGCTGGCTTCGTTTTCGCTGTCGCAGTTGGGGCTGGCGATGCAAATGGCCGTCAATCGTGGCATACGTGGCGCTTCGACATCAGACGAAATGATTCGGGCCTTGATGAAAATCTGTGATATCAGCCGCAGGGACGGATTGTTGGGCGTCGCCGAAGTTCGAACAAATTCGGAACCCCTTGATAATGTCTGCCAACTCATCGCGGACGCAGCCGACGAGCAATCCATTCAGGCCGGCCTGACCCGGCACCGTGAAGCCGAAAAGGCCTACCACAGACTGCACGCAGACGTTTTTATGTTCACTGCTATATACGCTGTGCTGATTGGAAGTCTGGGGTCAGTCATTCGCGGTGTCTCCGCCGAATCTGTCAGCGCTGCCAATGCCGGTGGAGCGCTGTCCAATGCGGTTTTGCACTCGCTGGGCACCACGATGTTGCCAGCGGTTTGCGGGGTCTGTCTGGCTCTGCTCATGGCTATCCTGCTCGGTCGCTTGAGGGCTGCGCACCAGCGTGAGTTGATGTTGGTCGATGTGGCTTACCGCGGAGCGTCTATTATATTGGAAGACAATAACGTGCAGCGCTTGCGTGCCCGTTTGCTCGATGCGTTGCCAAGAGGTGCGCGTTAGAGCATGGGTCGCCGTGCACACTCGCGTGAGGCAATACGCGAGAATATCCGACAACCATACAGCCGGCCTGAGGATGACAGTGGGCATTCGATGCACCCGATTACCGTAGTCAGTAAAGGCTCATCCCGTGCGGCCTATCGCGTCGTACCGGATCCGGATGATCCTGTGATCCTGTTGCTGGAGGGGCAGCTTTGCAGAGTACTGGATATCAGTGCCAGTGGATTCTCCTGCCCGCAAGGTGAAATAAAGGCCGGGCGCCGTTATTCCTTCCGACTTGATTTACCGACTTCGGTCCCGGCAATAAACGGTATGGTAGATGTGCTGCCAAAGCGGGATAACGGCAACTTGCATTGTCGATTCGTGGATTTGGCTGCCGAAGAGATGGATTACCTTCATCATTATGTTCTGATCAGGCAAAAGGAGGCGATCAGGGGTTTGAAACGTCGGACGCCAAGCCGTTACTAACCAGCACCCCGAGTGGGAAAATTCCCGATGCCGATGGGTATTTGTTGCTGCCAGTTTGCCATTCCTGCCGTGCCGGCCCATAGCCGCACATGCTACGCTGTTCCCTTGTGCCTATATCCCCGGGTTTGTGCTTTGACACTCTTCCATGACACCGCTTGAGAGCTATCTTGATGCCTTGCAGGAGGGACGACTTGAGGCTGATGAAACGCAGCATCAAGTCATGCAGTTGCTGCAAGGCGTGCAGGATGATTTGCTGGACAATCCGCTACCCTCGCAGGCTGATCGAGGTCTGTTTTCCCGATTGCTGGGCAGGAAGCAAGAGATTCCGAAGGTAAAAGGCCTTTATCTCTGGGGTGGGGTAGGGCGCGGTAAAACCCTGCTGACCGATATGTTCTTCCAGTCGCTGCCGTTCGAGCAAAAGCGTCGCCTGCATTTTCACCGCTTTATGCGCATGATTCATCTGGAGTT
>CALFCE010000317.1 GCA_937951215.1 uncultured Granulosicoccaceae bacterium | reverse complement strand
CTGCAGCAAATGCTGCAGGTAAACAATCAGGGGACTCATCAATCGAATCTGCAGCTGTGGCGTTCACTACGAAAATCCTTGCTGTGGTTCCTGCTGCTGCTGGCGTATCTGTCTGTCGTAAATCACCTGACAAAACTCTATTCTGCCGAACACCAGTACACTGAAAGCTATCTGTTGCTGGGGCCGATGGCCTTATGGTTCTGGGGCGGACATATTATCCTTGGGGTGGTGTTGCCGGTGTTGTTGCTGACAGTGCGCGTGGATGATACCAATGAGGTTCTGCGTCGTCGTTTGAACTATGCCAGTGTCGCTTCGATTGGTGGTGGCTGGTGTCTTTTGTACAGCATCATCATTGGTGCGCAAAGTACACCGCTGGTGCTGTTCCCTGATAAAGTGGTCATGGCCAGTTCATTTGGAGATGCTGGTATTGAACCGTATCAGGGCTCCGCATGGGAATGGGCACTGGGGCTGGGAGGCGTGGGATTTGCCTGCCTGCTTTGTATCGTCGTGTTGCGCATTCTGCCGTTTCTCCCCCAGTTCAATGATGCTGCGGTAGTCAAGTGATCATGTTATCGAGTGTACGGTGTCAGCGGTGACAGATCAGTTACCGGGTTTTATGGTCTCGGCTCCGTGGCGCTCCAGCGGCAAAACCATGATTACCCTGTCCTTGTCGAGGCTGCTTGCCGAGCGTCAATTAAAGATCCAGACGTTCAAAAAAGGGCCGGACTACATCGACCCCCAATGGCTTGCCGCTGCCAGTGGCAGACATTGTTATAACCTTGATCCCTATATGCAGACAGAGGCCGAGTGGATTAAAACCTATCAACGGCAGGCTGGATCGTGCTCACTGGCCTTGGTTGAAGGGACGATGGGCTTGCATGACGGGCTCGCCACTGACGGATCGGACAGCAATGCATCTGTTGCGTTATTGCTGGATTTGCCTGTTATTCTGGTTGTCGATTGCAGGGGCATGCATCGAACGGTGGCAGCCCTGATCAATGGCATTGTGCAGTTTAATGATCAGGTGGAGTTTGCCGGTGTGGTGCTTAATCGTATCCGGTCTGATCGCCATGCGTCCAAAATACAACGAGCCCTGGAAACCTATACCGATATTACCTTGCTGGGTTCTGTGCCGGAGGTTGCCGAGTTGGCTATCTCGGAAAAGGAACTGGGTCTGATTCCGCAATCGTCCTGTGACAGCGCTGAACGCAAAATTGCCTGTTCAGCGGAGATGGTGAAACGTCATTGCGATCTGGATTTTCTGCTGTCGATGGCAGCAAAGCAAGTCAGCACAGAGAATGTGACACCACTGCCTAAGACAAACCTGCCTGGCGGCGAATGGTTGGCAGTTCGGAACGGCATACCGAAGCCAGCCAGTGAATGCCTGAACCCGATTTCGCAGCCGGGACTTCGCTATAAAATTGCCATTATCAAGGATGCTGCCTTTAACTTTTATTATCAGGATGATCTTGACGAACTTTGCGACAGGGGGGCTGATCTGGTTGAAGTCTCCGCCCTGGACGGCTGCTTGCCGAATGATATTGACGGCCTGATTATTGGTGGTGGTTTCCCGGAACGTTATGCTGGGCAATTACAGGAAAATGCTGGTTTTCGTCAGAGTGTTGCCCGTTTGATCAAGAATGGCCTTGCTGTACATGCGGAATGTGCCGGCCTGATGTACCTGTGTCGTGATCTGCAGGTGAGTGGTCAACTATGGGATATGGTCGGTGTTATCGACGGCTCGGTGACCATGCACAAGAAGCCGCGTGGGAGGGGTTATATGGCATTGTCAAAAATGGAGACGGAGCAAAGCTTGCCGCAGTTGGCAAATTTGACAGCGCATGAGTTTCATCATTCGCAAGTGAGCTTTACCTCTCCACAGCAGTTTGTGTATCGTGTCAGCAGGGGATACGGAATTGATGGAGAGCACGATGGTGTCGCTATCTACAACACTGTAGCAACCTACGCGCATTTCCGGCATACCACCAATACACCATGGATAGACTGGTTTATGGAGCGTGTCGATTCTTTTTGCTGCAATCGGGGGCTGGCCTCACGTGTTTAAGGTAAGTAAAGCGGCTGCAAGCGAACTCAAACGCAGCATGACACATCACGATTTTGACGACATGCCCTTACGTGTGGCAGCGCGCCAGAATGACGATGGTTCTGTCGAATACCAGATGGGGTTTGATGAAGCGGGCCCCGGTGATGCGATGGTGGCCAGTTCCGGTATCGACGTTATTATTGCACGGGTGCATCAACCCATTTTAAATGGAACCGAGCTTGACTATGTCGAACTTGATGATGGTCAGTGGAGCTTTATTTTTATTAATCCCAACGACGCCAACTATGTTCCGGTAGATCAATCTGCACCAGACAATGGGGCCGGGTAGCGGAGTATTCGATGGCGGCCCCCGATACCTTTGCCGGCCCTGCTACTACTGATCTGGTATCCACTTCGGCTGCGACGGAGTGTGGGGATATCGATAATCTGTCGTCAGCAGATGATGTCGATCGCTCTCCCGAGACCGCAATTGACTATCGCGTTCGCCGCGGCAAGTTGTCAGCCTATGGGCGTGCCCTGCGCTCGACATCAAGACTGAAGGTTCTGTTGTGTGGGGTTGGCGTGTTTCTGTTTGCTGTGACACTGCTTGTGCTTTTCGGCACCTCAGCTGCCAATTCCGGTACCGCGACAGTGATGGCTGCGCTACTGATGGCGGTAGTCATTGCAACCGGGCTTTATGGTATCTGGCGGTATACGCGCACACATTTTATTGAACCTGATCTCGCCTTTCGTAAATGGTTGCAACAGGTTTGTGACGGTGACCTTGAGGCGCAAATCGATTTACCAAGCCAGCACCAGCACCATACAGAGTTGTCTTTTCACACAGGCAACCTGGCAGGCTCTCTATTGCAACTTTCCAATGATATGGAAACCCTGGTTGAAAACCAGACTACGCGTTTGAATCATCAGAAGCAGGTGCTTGAGCTGTTGTTTGCATTGACCGCTGATGTCGCTGGAGAGACCGACGAAAAGGCTGTATTTTCGACCGTTTGCAGCTATCTGGCCAATTGGTTTGGCGGGGCAGTTGCAGCAGCTTATCTCGCTGACGATCAGTTGTTGAGTTTGTCGACAAAAGGGGTATCAAACACCGGGTTGCATGATCATGTCGATAAGGGATTGGCGATGTTGATTGCTGATGTGCCGGCGACACTTGACCGGCGTGAGCTGGTGTCAGAGGTGACTATCGATGAGCCTGGACCGAAGCGCATTTGGCATCGGGTTCGGTTGCCGTTTTTCGCAGGCGAGCAAATTGCCGGCATGATTGTCATACGTGCAGCGGACAATTCATTGTCTGATCGTCTTGAGACAGATCGTGTACTGGCTGCGGTCTCGGAACAACTAAGCCTTTTTCTCGGCAAGCAATCGGCAATTGATCAAACCCAGCTTAATCGTATCGCACAGGATCGCAATTTACTGGCCTCGGAAATTCATGATTCGCTAGCCCAGACCTTGCTGGCAACCGGGTATCAGATAACGTTGCTGCGTGAATCCATGCAGCAATCACAGAGTGATCACTGGATTGGCCAGGTGCAGAAGCTGCAGGAAATGGTGTCGGATGCCAATCAGGAAGTACGTGGTTTGATCCAGGAATACCGGTCACCGTTGTCCGAGCACAGGCATGCGGCGTCGATAGAATCAACCATTGAACAGTTCAGGGAATCCAGTGGTCTCGATGTATTTTTTCAGAACGAAGATCCCAATATCCGCTTTTCTCCGCGTGAACACAATATGCTTCAGCGAATTATTGTTGAGTCACTGAACAACGCCAAAAAGTACGCAAACGCATCAATGATCCGGGTTTATTTGCGTTGTGATCCCCGAGGTGTCAGAAGGCTGTTGATTGAAGATGACGGGCAGGGTTTTGATTTGGCCATGATGGATGAGAGGCCCGACAACATCGGAGTTGAACTGGGTGAACATGTGGGGCTGGCAATCATGCATGAAAGAGCGGTCAGTATTGGTGCCAATCTGGTGATTGAGTCGGAACCCGGCGAGGGGACCAGAGTCTCACTAAGCTTACCGCCATTGATAAAACAGGAACCGATGTCTGTATGAATAATACGGAACAACCCCCGACAGCGACTGGCTTGAGTGTGGTGCTGGTCGACGACCATACCTTGTTCAGAACCGGCTTGCATGGGTTGCTGACAAGCCGTGGCCTGACTGTGCTGGAGATGACTGGCGATGCCAGACAAGCTGCTGGTATCGTGTCCAAAGTCGAACCAGATATAGTGCTTCTCGATCTTCGCATGCGTGAACTTACCGGTCTGGAGGTGCTGCGCGAAATACGGGCTAACGATGCCGATCAATGTGTCGTGATACTGACCACCAGTGTTGAACAGAAGGATTTACTGGACGCATTGCGTCTGGGAGCGACAGGGTACTTGTTAAAAGATATGGATCCGGATCAATTTGTACAGCAATTGCATCAGGCGCGCGCGGGAGAGACGGTGGTTGCCCCCGATCTGACAGGTTTGCTCGCGCGTGTCGCATTGGGCCTTGATTCAGCTGACTCTGGTGCGCAAGGGGTGGCCATCGCAAAGGAAAACAAGCTGCAGGATAGCTGGAACCTGACACCGCGGGAAACTGAAATTCTAAGACACATAGCACAAGGTGCCAGCAACAAGGACATTGCCAATACCCTGGGGATTGTTGACGGTACGGTGAAACTGCACGTGCGTGCGGTACTGAAAAAACTGGGTGTGCAATCGCGTGTTCAGGCCGCCGTTCTGGCAGTCTCCGAGCGTGTGTTCGAAGACGGCTGAGAATGTCAAAAAAGTAAGCTCGCTACCCGCTTACAAGTCTGCCGGTAACGAGCTTACCTCAACAAGTATTGAACCTTGCTAACGATCAATCACCCACTATCGTTTTAGCGGGCCAACCCCTGAAAATCGAAATGCTTCTGTTTGCAAGGCGTCCAGCTCTTCTGCACTTAACTGATCATGAGCCACAGTAATTCTTCCAAGAAAAACCAGCGGTAACTGATCTGCTCTTCCTTCCAGATCAGCCTTGATGGCTTCAGCGGTAGCGGCCCCGACATCATCGCCCATTCGCATTGGTGTGGCGTTGAGTTCCCCCCGTCGAATGGCGTCCAGTTCAAGCCCGGTGCCACCCCAGCCGGTGGAAAATATTTCCTTATGCTTGTCAGATGCCACTTGTGCTTCGACAGAACCCATTGCCATTGCAGTATTGGCATTGTGAATAACGGTTGCCTCAGGATAAGCTTGCAGTATCGAGTTAGTGCCTGCGAAACCACCTTCACGTTGGTATTCGCCATAGTGCTCATACACGACGTTCCAGTTCCCTTTCTCGGCGACACAGTCCTTGAAATCGCCAGAGCGTTGATTGTCGGTAACGCCCGGTATGCCACGATTCATCGCGTATGTGACATCATTGCCCAGCCGTTCCAGCATGTAATCGCAAATCTTCTGTGCACCGTAAGCAGATGAAAAATCAAACCATGCCGCTGGTTGTGTTTTAAATTGCTTCAGCGGGGTATGGAAAGCCCATACGTAGGTTTTCAGCCCTTTTGTATTGACCAGTTTCTCGATATTGTCAGCCTGTGTGGCAAGCTCGGATGGGCCGAAAATAACAAAATCGTACAGATCAGCGTCCTGTGCAACCTGGGTCGCATAGGTGGATTGCAGTGAGTGTTCTATTTGCCTGGACGCAAACTCTGTTGTCTCGTACTTGATTCCAACCTGATCCAGACGCTTGGTCAATGCAAGGTAGTTTCTGGCCCAGAAATCCGACGTGTCTGACGAAGGATAGATCAAAGCAATTTGCAGTGGTTTGTCGAGTTTACCGGTGAAAGGGACCGCTTCTTTTCCTGTCGCCGCTTGCAAGGCTTCCAGTTTACCGGGCTCATTAACCTGTTCCGGCAGCCAGTGATCGCGTTCGGCATCATCAGGCAGGGCTTTCAATGGCAGCTCGAGGGCTGCAATAGTTGTCGATATAAACAAGGCACTTGATAACAGTGCCATGGTCAAGCTTGCATTTTTCAAATGCTTGGTGCTTTCTTTTTGGGTTTTCATATATCCTTTCCTCTACGGATGGTCTGAAGGTTTTGCCCGTTGTGTGTAACCAGTGGTAAAGCTACTGCATTGACAGGCGTCCTGATTAAACTGAAGTTATCGTCCCGATGATTCAGCTTCGTTGATACGTCACTTTCCGAGCTTCGACTGGCGTGTAAACAGTTCTGGTGACGCTGTTATATCCGGCACTTCCGTCTGCCGATTGAAATTTCGCTGCTGGATCTTTCAACATTGAGGCGGCTATGGCGTGAAACGGTCATCCACTGCCAGTGGTGCTGGTGGCAAACATCAGCCCGAATATCCACATAGCCAGAATTACCCCTGCCAATACGCAGGCAAGTTTGAATATTTTCTTGTTGTCGGTTGAAAGTGCGCTGTCAATAAAGCTTTTGCCGCCGTCACGATCCTTTTTTTGCAACCATGTATAGAAAGCGACTGAAAGAATGATAACGACGCCTGAGGCTACCGATTGCCAGAAAAACTCAATGCGCAGTGTGACGAGTGCATTGATCATCATGGACAGTAGCAATACACCTGCAAGCGAACCGAGCATGTAGGCTCTACCGCCGAACAGAGAGGTGCCACCAACGACCACGGCAGCAATGACATGAAGATTGAAGTAGGGTGCTGAGGTTGCCTGAATGGCATTGAGTTTTCCGGTCAGCATGACACCTGCAAGTCCTGCCATGGCCCCCATTAACACGTAGGCGTAGACCTTATAGCGATCAACCGAGATACCGGTCATCTCGGCGGATTCCGGATTCGACCCTATGGCGATAGAGTAGCGACCAAACCAGCTTTTTCTCAGTAATATCGCACCCACCAGAAAGGTTGCGAGTCCGATTAAAACAGGGATAGGTAGAAATCCGGGAAGGCGACCTCGACCGATATCGGTGATCAGGTCTGGAAATCTTGCCAGCACCAGACCCTTGGCAAGTACCAGCGCAAAACCACGATAGACAAGATCCATGGCGAGGGTGCCGATCAAATCAGGCACCCGGAATTTTGTCACGACCAGACCGTTTATCAGCCCGAACATGCCACCCATGGAAATGGCCAGTATGACGGCCATCCAGGCCGGGATACCAAACTGTTTGATCGCATAGGCCATCAAGATGCCGGTTAGAGCCGCAACGGATCCGATCGACAGATCTATACCTCTTTGGGTGATGACAAACGTCATGGCCATGGCCATTGGCATATAAAGAGCGGCTTCCAGCAAAATGATATTGAGATTGGAAAGCCTGAAAAAACGAGCGGGCTCTACAATGGCCATAAACATCAGAATCATGGCTATCATCGCAAGCGGTCCGACAATGGCCAGATAAGGATCGATTTTCTGTTGCCATGATGAAGAACTGTTGGTGCTCTCCGGCAGGTTTGAGTTCAACTCAGACATGCGCGGCTCCTTCCTGTGCACCTACTATCATCCCCAATACTTCCTGATGGTTTGTTTCAGCTGTGTTCAGCAAACCTACCCTGCGACCTCTGCGCATTACTTGAATTTGATCCGAGACGGCAAAGACATCGTCCAGGGAATGTGAAATAAGGATGATGGCAAGATTCTCGGAGCGTAGCGTTTGAATGAGCTTTAAGGTACGTGCAGTTTCTTGTGGGCCCAACGCGGCTGTTGGTTCGTCCATCACCAGAACTCGCAAATTCGAGCGGTAGACTGCCCTCGCTATCGCGATAGCTTGTCGCTGCCCGCCGGATAAACTTTCCGCTGCCACATCCATGCTGCGCAGCTGCACTCCCAGGCGCTCATACAAAACCTGATTTGCTTCCTTGCGCATACGTTTGTTATCGAGAAAACGCATGCCAAGAAAGGAGTGGGTCAGTTCTGTCCCCAGAAACATATTGGCAGCCGGATCGAGATGATCCGCCAGTGCCAGAGTTTGATAAACCGCATCGATGCCAATGCCGATCGCGTCTGAATGGCTGTCGATGGTTCGTTGTGTGCCGTCAATGATTATCGATCCACTGGTGGGCTGATAGAGACCGGTCAGGATTTTTATCAGGGTTGACTTTCCAGCACCGTTATCTCCAACGATGGCTAATACCTCTCCGGCATAGGCCGCCAGATCAACATCTTCCAGCGCTGTCACACCGCCAAATCGTTTGTATATCTGTCGCATTTCAACGACCGGGAGTCTGTCCTTGCTACTCATGTGTTTGTCCATGGCCTTGATGGCTTGAGAGATGGCTTAAGAACGTTACCGATAACCGTTATCGGTAACGTTTGGAGTGCCAAAAAAACCCGTCATACGGGATTTGTCGCTACTGAGTGAATATCACAATGTGAGTGGTACTCAGTTATTCCAGATTTTCAGATAAGCCTCACGATAACCATTGTCCGGATCAAAAATGGGGCTATCTCCCATCGCTTCTGCTCCTGCCTGATTTACCACAGCGGGGGCGGTTATGTAGCCGGAACATTCGCTTCCCTGCATGGCCCGGTTCAGTTCGTCAACCAACTGCCAGCCTTGCAAATTCAGGGGTTCCGCAACGGTAATGGATTGGTATTGACCTGTTTTAATACGCTGAAAGGCGGATTCGGACCCGTCGCCTGCGGCCACGGCTTTTGGAGATCCACCACCCTTGATCCCGGCGGTCGCCAGAGCGGGGCCCATAAAGTCGAAATAGATGTCGTTGATTGCCAGAGAGTGAGTCCATTGCGCACCATACTTTTGTAGCAAGCTTGTAGTCAGTGGACCCATACGGCTGGAGGTGTCTGCAATGGGGGTATCAACGTACTCAAGTACGGTTCCGCCCATGGATTCGATGGTCTCCTTGATCCGATCCGCTTTGTCGATCGCGATCTGATAAGTGGAGTCGGTGAATATGACCACTCCCGGTTTGCCACCGGCATCTTCTATTGCCCATTTGGCTGCCTGTTCAGAAACGGTCATCGCATCTGTAGAGACGTTGGCAAAAATTCCACCAGGAGCGTCACAACCGATTTTAGGCCCGGAGTGCCACGACACGACCGGAATTTTGGATTCAACAACCTGATCCAGAGCGGCTTGTTGCTCGACCGCATCGAAGCCATTAATAATCAATCCGTCTGGCTTGAGGGCCATGGCCTGACCAAAAGCTGCTGTGCGTCCCTGAACCGAACCGGCTCCGTCGAGCACACGAACGTTCCAGCCCAGATTGCCGGAGGCTTCTTCCACGCCGCGAGTGACACCGAGAACGCCACCGTTTTTCATATCCGCAGCGAGTACGACAATGGTTTTATCCTTTGCTGCAGCCGGGCCGTCTTTGGGGCCATCGAACTCGGCTTGCACCGCACTGCTCAAACTGAGCAAGGCTGCGGAAAATCCGCTTATGACGGTTTTTGTTGCAATTGTCTTGAACCTCATGAATTCCTCCAATTGAATTTTGGTGATTAAGTTTTGGTTGCGCCTTTTTTTCTTTGTGCATAGCCAGCGATGCCAATGGCAACCAGTAAGGTGACACCGTTGAACATGGGTTCGACCCAGAATGAGCCGCCGAACTGTTGAATACCCGAAATGCCAACGGCGAGAATGGCCACGCCAACAATGGTTCCCCAAACGTTGACCCGGCCGGGTTTGATCGTGGTTGATCCCAGAAAAGCGCCAACCAAGGCCGGTAACAGGAATTCCAGTCCGACGCTGGCTTGCCCGATGCGCAGTTTTGAGGCCAGCAGTACGCCGGCTAATGCGGTCAGCAGGCCAGACGTGACAAACGCTCCGACGACGAATTTGCGAGTGGGAATGCCGTTCAGTTCGGCCGCTCTCGGATTGGCTCCAATGGCGTAGAGATAGCGTCCGATGGGTGTGTATTCCAGGATCAGCCACATCACCAATGTGATGGCAAGGATGTAGTACGCGGTGATCGGCAAGCCCAGGATAAACGTACCGTTAATCGCATAAAAACCTTCGGGTAAGATTCCCACCATCTGGCGTCCACCGGTGTGCCAAAGCGCAATCGCATACAAAATAGTGCCGGTGCCCAGAGTCGCGATAAAGCTGTCAATCCTGGCAACTTCCACCAGCATCCCGTTCAGGAAACCCACGAGTGCGCCCAATGCCAGCACAATAATGACTGCCAGTGGCCACGGAACACCAAACAGGGTTTGTAGCGAGATCGCGAGTATGTGCCAGATAACGATGCCATAGCCCACGGTAAGGTCAATTCGCCCGGCCGCCATCGGGACCATGGCTGCCAGGCTTAGCAGCGCGATGATGGATTTATCAGCCAGGATCGCCCGAACGTTTAAAATCGTGGGAAAGGTTTTTGGTAATAAAATCGAAAAAAGAACAATCAGTGCCAGCGTCAATATGACAAGGCCATAAGTCGGTAGCAGGCGGAGCAGCTTCTGTCCCAAGGTGAGTTTGGACAATTCAGAACGCGTGGGTTCGAGGGCGTTGGATTCAATGGACTGCATGGGGTTCGTTCCGTTGTGAATCCACTTCGCCCGCCGAGGCTTCATGAATCAAATTTTCGGTGGAAAGATCGACGCCTTGCAAAGTTGCAACACAGTTGCCGCGACTGAAAACAAGTGCTCGATGACAAACTGCCGCGATTTCCTCAAAGTCAGTTGAGACTATTAAAATACCCATTCCGGATTCTGTGGCATCGAATAACAGTTGGTAGATTTCTGCCTTGGCGCCAACATCCACGCCTGATGTCGGGTCCTCTGCAATCAGTACTTGTCTGGTGGTGTTCAACCAGCGTCCAACTACCACTTTTTGCTGGTTCCCGCCTGAGAGGGCTTCGATAGTGAGAGTAGGGTCGTTGGGGCTTAACCCCACTTGTTGGCCGATCGCAATGGCTTGCTTTTTCTCTGTGCCGGGGCGCTGTAACTCAAATAGTTTGCGGCCGCGAATCATCGGGTTCAGAAACGTGTTTTCACAAATGGAAAGCGACGGTGCAACCGACTCGACCAGACGATCTCCGGCGACAAACCCGATACCGTGTTCGATTGCCTGATGCGGACTGCCGGGATTGATTTGCTTGCCCGCCAGCTGCATTTCACCGCTGAAATCTACAATGCCATGCAGAGCTCGCCCGATGTCTTCGTGACCAGCACCCCTGAGGCCGACCAGACCCAGTATTTCGCCTTTGTGCAGGGCAAAAGAGACGTCGTTGACGCGAGAAGTTTGAAGGTTCTTTACCTTCAGTATTGGGTGCTTGCCAGGCAACTGTGGTTTGGCTATCTCGCGGGTTTTGTGCCCCACGATTAATGTGACCAATTCGTCGGGGTTGGTGTGGTTAATATCCCGCACACCAACCATCTGCCCATCGCGCAGGACCGCAACTCTATCTGCAATACGGAAAATTTCATCGAGACGATGGGAAACGTAAATCATGCCCACACCTTTATCACGAAGAGGGAGCAAAGCCTTGAAAAGCCCTTCGACTTCATCGGCGGGCAGGCTTGCAGTGGGTTCGTCCAGAACAAGAAAATCACATTCGACGATTAAAGCCCGTGCTATTGCCACCAGTGATTTTTCAGTTCTTGTCAGTGAAGAGATACGATCGGTAGGGTCAAAATCACTATTGACCAGTTTTAATGCCTGTGCTGCCCGGGCTTCGCACCGACGCCAGGAAATAAGTCCTTTGCTGCTTTCGAAACCGACTGCCAGCGCAATATTTTCAGCGATTGTCATCCATTCAATCAGTCCCAGGTCTTGATGAATAAAAGCGACTTTTGGTCTGTTTGTCGAAGCTGATGTCGTGCTGCCTTCAGAAGGCTGCGGGGAGTGACCGGATTGAGCGTTGCCGGTTGGCGGGTTTTGAGAGCCTGGTTTATGGATATAGGGTGCTCCATCGATCAAGACCCGCCCTCCATCGGCATTGTGCATGCCTCCGAGGATTTTTATCAGGGTGGACTTTCCAGCGCCGTTCTCGCCAAGAAGTGCTACGATTTCCCCTCGCTCGACATGCATCGATACGTTATCCAGTGCGCATGTACCACCAAAATACTTGGTGAGGCGGTCAAAAAACAGCCCATCAGAATGTAGGAACGGTTCCTTCAATCTTTGGTTTCCTGTAACGTTACCGATAACGTAAGTTATCTGAAATTGAATACTGAAGCAAGGTATGGCGAAAAACAGCGTTTTTTTGAGGACAAATGGAATCGGCTGCTCGGCCATTGACCGTTGCTGTCGGACCTGTAAAAGACCGAAAGACTTATTATGGTGTGCCTGGGTTACAAGATTAGCTACTGAATGAAATCCAAACCCGAAAAGAAGGAAAGTCGACCTGTTGCCAGCCTAAGCCAAATTGCCGAGGCTGCCGGGGTTTCCAAGATGACTGTGTCCAGAGTACTCCGGGACACTGACGGATTTTCCGAAGCTACCCGGCAGAAAGTGATGCGGGAGGTGGATCGCCATGGTTACCTGCCCAACCGGCTGGCAGCTGCGTTCGGGACTGCCAATGCTTCCACTTTAATTGGTGTTTGTGTGCCTCGATTATCAAGCCCCTTCTTTGGACAAGCTCTGGAGAGCATCAATCGGACATTCCAGCGACTGGGGTATCAAACGATTATTGGCAGCCACAATTATCTTCTGGATGATGAAGAGTTATGGCTGAAGAATATTTTGTCGTGGCGCCCTGCCGGTGTAATGTTGTCCAGCAAGGAACACAATCAGGGTACGTTGCGCTTGTTACATGATGCACAAGTGCCCGTTATGGAATTCTGGAATTTGAATACCAGTCCATTGAGTATGTCTGTTGGTTTTAATGAGTTTGATTCCGGTTTCGAGATGAGTCGCTATGCCATTTTACAAGGCTACGAAAGAGCGGCTTTGCTGGGGGCTATACAGGATCGGGATATCGGTCGGCGCGAACGCTTTGAAGGCTTTGCGAAGGGATTTATTGATGGCGGTGGCAAGATCGTGATGGATGAAAAGTTGAATGATCTGCCGGGTTTTTATGCGGGTTACTACGGTACAGAGAACCTGCTGAATAAAAATGAAAAGATAGACATGATCTATTTTCAGGATGACACTATGGCGCTCGGTGGATTGTCATGGTGTGAACGCAAGGGTATCCGTGTGCCGGATGATATCGGGATTGCGGGTTGGGGTGGTCATGAGGCGGCGTCCATTCTGGCGCAGCGGCTGACGACTACTGCAATACCAGTGCAACAAATTGGCAAACTCTCGGCTGAGCTCTTGGCCCGGCAATTACGCGAGGAACCGGCTACCGAGGTGACCGTTGTGCCAGCCAAGTTGGTGAAGGGCAATACACTGTAGCTTGTGACTCGTCGGGTTGTGTTCAGTTAGATCTTGATCAGCTTGATTCTGGTTACTTTGACTATAGCGGTCGATATCAAGCCTGGATATCCGGCTTAGTCCACCGGGCACAAGCCGCCATCCAGATTGATGGAAGTACCGGTTATATAGGTAGCTGAGGCCGAGCACAGAAACGCTACCAGATCAGCGTAATCAGTGGCTTCTCCCACTCTTCCCAACGGTACGCGACTGGCCAGGTTGTCATAGAATTGATCAAGAGAACCACCTTCAGCCCGTCTTTCCCATTGGGCACTTTTAAGTAGGCCGATACAGATCGTATTAACGCGAATGTTATCCGTGGCGTATTCGGCGGCCAGCGATTTGGTCAGGTTAAGGCCGGCAGCACGGGTCACTGTCGTTGGCAAACTGGCTGCAGCTGGTGCCTTGGCTCCACCGATAGTGGCGTTGATTATGCTGCCGCCACCGGCTTTTTTGAGGTGTGGAAGTGCATGGCGACACATGCGAACGGCACCCATAACTTTGAGTTCGATATCTGCCATCCAGTCAGCATCCGAGACATCTTCAAATGACTTGGCAGCCGAAGTACCGGCGTTGTTAACCAGAATATCCAATTGCCCGAATTGGCTAACTGCGGTTTCTATCGCCCTCTCGCAATCGGACGCGTTGGTTACATCCATGGCGACGCCAATCAACTGGCCGCCGGTTGACGCCGTCATTTCCTTGATCGATTGCTGCAAATGATCTTCACGGCGCGCACAGACCACGACCTTCGCTCCTTCATTTGCCAGCCTTTCTGCGCTTGCCCGGCCTAACCCATCACTGCCCCCCGTAATCAGAGCCACTTTACCTTGCAGTCCTAAATCCATTGTTTGTCGCCCCTGTAGTTGTAGACCTTGTAGTTGTAGCCTTTGCAGTTGTAGACCTTGTATCAGTGAGTATTCAGAGCCGGTGTTTAAGTGCTATGCCACTAGTCCCAGATATTGACATCGATCCCGCGTTCACGCATCGATTCCGCACGAGCGGACAGATAGCGTTGGAAATTGGGTTGCTGTTGCCAATCATCGCTGGCGACATAATCCAACAGGGATTGCGTGTGAAATTTCTTGAATGACGCTTCAGCACGGATGATTTCGTTGCCATCGGCACTGAATATCACCAAAGACGGTGCATAGTTGATATCAAGCTCTCTGGCGAGCTTTCTGCCGCTGGTAGTTTCGCTCTGGTTAGCTACCGAGAGCGGGGCATTACCCCACATATCGATTTGAAACACGTCGTAAGGCTCCAATAATTCCTGTGTGGTGTCATCGGATAAAACGGATTCATGCATGGTTTGGCAACCATTGCAGTCAGCTTGCTCGAACAACAGAATATAAGGTTTGTCGTGAGCACCATCGGGAAGCGGGGATTGTGGTTCAATTTTGCTGAGGTAGGGTTTTGCTTCCAATTTCTCCGAAGTGTCTGGCTTGCCGAACTTTTCTGTGTATTCATTGAATGACATTTGTTTTTCGAATTGACCAGACACGTAGTCCAGAACCAGCCTGAAACGCTCCGGGTTGTAATAACCGTTGATCCGCAAGGCTAATCCACCGCTCTCATCCAGAAAAAGTACAGTCGGAGTAAATTGTACTTTGAGCGCAGCTGCAAAGGTTTTCTCGGTATAGATCTGCCCGTCGACGCTGGCGACTTCGCGATCTCCCCACATGTTGATGTCGAGGACATCAAATTTTGACTTGAGCGTATCTTCGATATCTTTCTGCGAGAGATTGTGCTCGATCAGAGCGTTGCAGTAAGGGCAACCGTCCTGATGAAAAATAATCATTAAACGCTTTCCCTGTTCCGCAGCTTCAGCAACGTCGTCTTCCAGTTCCAGAAAGCTGGTTTTAAACCAGTCAGGGTAGACGGTTTCCATAGCGCCAATAAAACGGCCGTGCTGCTCACTTTGATCCGCATTGCCGTCATCGGTGTTAGCCGCAACATGATTCGTCATGGTGACGAACATCAGGCTGCACAGAAGCGGACAAACAAGATTTCTATTCAGATCGAGAGCACGAAGCCCGCACCTGTGCAGGAAGGCGAAGAGCAGCAGCGATTTTGAGATTAATGATCGGGTGGCAAACATGTTTAATTCCCCCTGAGTATCTACGATGGTGTCAAGGATGGAGTCAAGGATGGTTTCATCGAGACTTTGCGCTAGTATAAACTTTTCTGTGCGTTGATCGGGTTCTTCAGCGCATTTTGTAAGGCCAAATGCCCTTTGTTTCGCAACCAAGGGCCGTAACGTGGATTCAGTCCCGGTTGCCTATTTCCAATGATATATGGATCAAAATCCGAGCTATGGTTAACCTCGTCAAATGGCTTACCATATTTTTGAAATCAACCCATTCAAACAATTTTCTTACCTGCAATCTGAAGTATCATACCGGGATGCCAAGCAGGCTATCAAAACGTTGAGAACGACAGATACGGCTGCTGCCGGAACGACCTATCGGATGATGTTTGCTGCTGATCCAGACCAGGCTGAACGTCTGTTGAAGGAAAAGCGTGAGCCTCGGCCGATGGGTGAACATGATTGAACAGCGGAGATACAAGATGACCGAAGTAACCAAAGAACTTGATGCGAGTGGCCTTAATTGTCCTATGCCGATACTGCGGGCCAAAAAGGCGCTCAAGGAACTCGGTCCGGGTGATGTTCTGAAAATAATCGCGACTGACCCGGGCTCGGTCAAGGACTTTGAGGCGTTCGCCAAACAAACGGGCAATGAGCTGCTGGAATCAACTGAAGATGGTGACAGCTTTGTCTATTTGCTGCGTAAATCCTGACCTGCTCAATTTCAAGCCGAGTCTGTAAACGTCGACTTGGCAATAGCCTGTTGCGTGGATAATCGTGGAATTTGAAAACATACACTGGGTCGCGGGCTGCGGATTTGTGCTCGCTGCAATCGTTGGGGCGGTTGCCAACAAGACCAATTTTTGCACCATGGGTGCAGTCAGTGACTGGATTAACATGGGGCACAAAGGTCGGCTGGGTGCCTGGGTATTGGCCATGGGAGTCGCTGTTGCCGGTGTCCAATTGCTGGAGCTGACCGGTCTGGTTGATGTGCAATCCAGTATCTATCGCAGTTCAATACTGGGGCTTGGTGGGTACATTGTCGGCGGCGTGCTGTTTGGTATCGGTATGACACTCGGCGGTGGCTGTGGTCAGCGCACCTTGGTCAGGCTGGGTGCCGGGAACCTGAAAGCGCTGGTCGTACTGCTTATTCTGGGTATTACCGCCTACATGACGATTCGCGGTTTGCTGGGTGTTGTGCGTCTTCAATTGTTTGAACCCCTGTCGATTGATCTCGCTGGTCAGGGCCTGGAGGAGCAAGGCTTGGCAACCCTGATAGCAGGCGTCCTTGGATTCGATAATAGCCAGGCATTGCATTGGATTGTCGGACTGGTGGTTGCTGCGCTGCTGATACTGTGGGCGTTGAGCAAGCCGGAAGTTCGATCAGACTCCAACAATCTGTTGGGTGGTATTGTCGTAGGTGCCGGTATTGTCGGAGCCTGGATAATTACCGGCTGGATCGGTCTGGATGATTTTGACCCGGTCCCTGTCGAAGGGCTGACCTTTGTTGCCCCTGCAGGCAATATGATCAGTTACCTGATGACCTATACCGGGGCCACCATCAACTTTGGTATTGCCACGGTGTTTGGCATGATATTCGGCTCCTTCCTATATGCTTTGTTCACCAAAGGGCTGCGCATAGAAACGTTTACTCAGCGTCAGGATATGATCAACCATATGGTAGGTGGTGTGTTGATGGGTTTTGGTGGTGTGCTGGCACTCGGTTGTACTGTCGGTCAGGGGATATCGGGTGTATCAACGCTGGCACTGGGCTCGTTTATCTCGGTGTTGTCAATCATTGTCGGTAGTGCTGTGACGATGCGCGCACAGTATTACCGGATGGATGATGTTGGTACCGTGCGATCTGCGGCTCTGGCCTTCGCTGATGTTGTTCTACCGTGGCGCAAACTAGACTAATAACGGTGCTATCCTGGCCGGCAGGGGACACTCAGGAAAGTGCCTGGTGTGAGCATGTTACTGGCGTGAGCAGGCAATAGTCATGAAACAGGATTTGTTGCAATTTTATCCCCGGTTGCCGGGAACCTCATGGGAATCCTCTCCACCCGGGCAGCAGCCGCGCTTGGAACCTGCAACCTGCACCGAGGCAGAAACGTTTGCGTTGCAGGTATTGGATGACAGCATGCAGCCCGAGTTCCGTCGCGGTTGCATCATCATTATTGACCCGACCGGACATGCGCGTGATGGCAGTTATGTGCTGGCTCGCAGCGGTGAGGGGCATGTGTTCAGGCAATTGGTTGAACTCGGGGATGGCCAATGGCAGATTCAGGCTTTGAACCCGGCTCACACTGATACAGCGCCAGTTAAATTGCCACAGGATATAGCTGGCGTCATCGTTCAGCGGGCAGGTGTTCGTCGCCGTTACCACAAGCGCTACGAATAACCCAGACGCCAAACCCAGATGCCAGACCCAGATGCTAGACCCAGACGCTAAACCTCCGACCACATTCTTAGTAGATTCATATAAGACCGGTCGACTGCGGTGGTCACACTGGCTGCAGGGGTTGCGATTTTCAGGGCATTGCGTGCCTGATCCAACTCATACAGTACCTCACGTTGAGCTGGATCCCGCACCAGGCTCTGAACCCACAAGGCACAAACCACTCGTTCACCGCTGCTGACAGGCAGTACCTGATGCAGACTGCTCGCGGGATAGGCGACAGCACTGCCTGCGGCGAGTTTGACTTGCTGATCTCCAAATTGCGTATTGATAGCGAGCTCGCCACCGGTGTACTCAGAGGGTGCAGATAGGAAAACGGTGACCGCAACATCCGCTCGATATCGTCCTTGCAACGGCCCCATAACCGGATCGTCAATGTGTGGCCCGTAGTGCATGCCAACCTCGCACTTTGACACAAAGGCTGATGAAACTTTCGAGGGTAGAACAGCACTCTGGAACTCGGGGTGTTGGTATAACCGCGTCAGTACCAGATCGTTTATGGTTTTCCAGCTTTGGCTCTGGCTGTCAATTTCCAGGTTGTTTTTTACCCGTTTGGCAGTTTTGCCAGCACTGTGACTTCCCGATTGCCATCTCGCCGTGGCGATTGCCTTTTGTACTGTTGTCAGCTCGTTCTGATCCAGTACCTGATCGATGGTTATCAGCATGATTGCGGTTTGTGGTGTGCCGGCATTGTAATTATGCGAACAGTACCCAGGTGGTTGCGATGTATTTAACTCCCTGTTCCAGCGTCACTCCGCGGTGCTCATGGGTCCAGAACGGGGGGAAAATAAGCAACCTGCCAGTACGGGGTTGAATTTTGACATCCTGAAAGCGAAACTCTGTTTCTCCGCCTGGGCCTGCAACATCATTTAGATACCAGATCGCGACCAATTGTCGATCAGCGAAATCGTGACTTCCACTGTCTACATGCCAATGAAAATATTCGCCGGGCAGGGTACGTTGAATCGCATATCCTTGATCTCGAAACCTGCCACGAAAAAACGAACTCTGACTGCGCATAAACTGAATACCGCTGGCCAGCGATTTAAACAGTAATTGATCGACATCCTGCCAATGTGGCTTGCCGCTTACCACCAGATCGGTTGAGCGCTTTATATCGGTATTTTCCTGACTGGTTTGTCCTATGCGCCCGACATAGTGTTCGTCTTCTGCCGCTTCAAAGCGACTCACAATGTCATGGCAGGAAGCGGCTGGCAGAGCAGAGTCGTCCACGTAGATATGAGAGCCTGGTGCCACCTCCGCAAAATTTGTATTGTTTGGTTTCAATTTTTTGCCCAGCCCAGTATCCCGGTTAAACCAGCATCGCATCAACACTGATAGAATACCATGATCGTATCGAGATTCCGGCGACTGGCCGGGTTGTTCATGCTTCCGGGCAAACGAGGGCAGGCATGGTTATCCGCCGTGTAAAAGACAAATGGCACAATTCAACGCCGGAGGATCCGGCAAGAGACGTGCTGACAGAAAAAACAGTACAGGATCAAGCCAGTGCTCTGGCCTATATCATTTGGGGTAAGGCACTCAATGGCGCTATCAATCTGCATGCCGAAGATTTCCGTTACGATGATGATCAGCAAAGGATCGGAGTATTGAGTGAACTACTGGCTTTTCAGGTGCAATTGGTTGATCGACGCGCCAGCGAGTTTTTGCAAGCATCGAATCGCTCAGAACTATTACAAGCCTTGTGCACCAAACTGGCGGACCAAGTGCAAGATAACCTCAGCGATATTGCCGGTCCGGGTAACTATCGTCCTCCGTTTATCAAGTTGCTGAACAACCGCTTTGCGGATTATTCAAACTTCGCCTTTGCAGCGCAACAGCCGGGATACCAATGTTATCGCTATCTGGGTTCAAGGGTGCTTGAGCACATGGGAGATGATCAGACCAACCGTTGGGTGATTGATCAGATCATGGAAATCGACGCGCCTGATCTGACAGAGCAGTTGAACAAATCCATTAACCGGCTGTTTGGTTTGTAGCGTGTTCAATGCGGTTTATCCGGTCCTGTCCGATGCCCAGCTTCTGTATTTCCAACGCCACAGCATCAGACGTGTCGATTAGATAAAACTGCCTTTTGATATGCTCAGCTTCTGTATTGTCGATTGCGTTTAAGTGCTCCCGCAAGACGGAAATTCCTTCACTTGCCGAAATTTCCCCGTTTGCCGAAAAGTCGCTGTTTTCAGGTACGGCAAGATAGGAAAAATTATCGTAGGCATCATCCCAGGATCTGCACAGGTTGTGACGGTAGTGTCCGCATTGAGGAGTGGCTAACCATAACAGCGTAGCGCGGTCTTCGTTCTCAAGGTTGAACAGGTGCTCCAGCATGCCTTGCGCTCGAGCAAAGCCGAGCCCTTCGGTAATGAAAATATGATGTGTGGGCAGGCCTGCTTCACTCCCTGACTTAAGCGTAAATGAACCGGTTGGGGCGGTTACCGACAAGCGATCGCGACCATGTAGTGACAGAAGTGAGCCGGCAGCGGTGTTTCTTGCATCGCACTCTGCAGCCTGGCTAGGCACATGCAGTTCCAGCAAAGACGCGTTACAAGGGCAGCTGGCGATTGGCCATTGTGATCTGGTGCCGTCCGGCAGATCAAGCAGCGCATCTTGTCCCGGTAGAAAACGGAGCGCACCTCCGCGGGTGAACTTGAATTCCATAATCGACACGTCTTGCAGCTGCTCAACCCTCGCAAGCTTGGCTTTTAGTTGTTGTAATGGAATATTGTCCGGTGAGTTGGCCTCGACTACCTCGATGGTGAGATCCGAGCCGGCAGCTGTTGAACAGAGCAGGCAGACACCATTGATTTTTTCAGTCTCGGTCAATGGATAGTCTGCATGTTGCAGGCGTTGCGTGGAACCTGCGATGACGCGGGCTCTGCACTCACCGCAACTACCATTGGCACATCCGTATGGCAGGCTGCGACCGGCTGCCAGACCGGAATGGAGCAAAGAGCGACCGGGTAGTGAGGTAAAACTCCCTCCCGCGGGTTCAATTTTGACTAAATAATGATCGCTTTTGGACATTTTCCAGTTTTTTGTTCTGGCGGTCGTGACTATGCCATTTGACATATTTGACCGTGTGTTTGGTTGAATTACAATTGTAGCGTGGACAAAAAGACCTATCACGAAACGTTGAAAAAGATGCAACTCGCTGGTGTTTCACCTGCTTACAGCCATGGTTGGGCCAGTGGTGCGCTGGGAAACCCAAGCCTTGAGGAGCAACGTGTCACCGAGGCTTACACTGCGGGATATGAGCACGGTGAAAGCGGTGTGCTGGACGCCTTTGATGATTGGCTGGAAGCTCCTGACTGAACATTCGGTCTAAATCACGAGCCTCTCGTAGCAAGGAAGTCTTGTTTTAGCTCCTTGCGCTTCTGTCTCCGGCAACTGATACTGCCAGCATCTGAAAAGAACTGATAGGCGATACCGGCGTTGATCAACATATAATCTGGCCCAAAAATCTGGTTCAGATAACCTGGCCCAGATCAAGACGTACGGTTACTACTGGATCTCAATGAGGAGTTAAACGGATGAAAACACTAAGCAGGCGGCAGTTCAATACATTGTTCGGTGCAACCGCGGTCAGTCTTGCCGTACCCGGCATAGCGCGGGCTCAATCCAAGCCCAAAGTCGTGGTTATCGGAGGTGGTGCTGCGGGTGCAACCGCCGCCCGCTATGTTGCCAAAGACGGCGGTGACGCGGTTGATGTCACTCTGATCTCGGCTTCGGACTCATACACCACCTGTTTTTTCTCCAATCTCTACCTGGGTGGTTATCGATCTTATGAATCAATCACCCATGGATACGATACCCTGCAATCTGCTCACGGTGTCAACGTGGTGATTGGTATGGCAGTGGATATTGACCGCGCTGCAAGGCAGGTCAAGCTGGCGGACGGTTCAAGTGTTGATTACGACCGTTTGGTGGTGGCCCCGGGTATTGATCTTAAATATGACAGTGTGCCTGGCTACTCGGAGGCTGATGCTGAAATGGCACCTCATGCCTGGCAGGCCGGGGCACAAACGCAGATTCTCAAGACCAAACTGGATGCTGTTGAGAATGGCCAGAACATTGTGATGATCCCGCCACCAAATCCGTATCGTTGCCCCCCCGGTCCTTATGAGCGTGTGTCAATGATGGCCCACATTCTGAAAAGCAAGGGGCTGAACGACAGTAAAATTATCGTACTTGACCCGAAACCAAAATTTTCCAAGCAGGCCTTGTTTCAGGAAGGTTGGGAAAAGCACTACGCCGGCATGGTGGAGTGGTACGGGCCGGATGTTCATGGTGGCGTGACCAGCGTCGATGCCAAGGCAGGAACGGTAGAAACCGATCTTGATACTTTCGAAGGAGCCTTGCTCAACGTTATACCTGCGCAGCAAGCTGGCGCGATCGCCATCCAGGCAGGTCTGACCAACGATACCGGCTTCTGTCCTATCGATGCCAACTCGATGCGCTCCACCATGGACGAGAATATCTATGTGCTGGGTGATGCCAGCATTGCTTTTGCGATGCCGAAATCCGGCTTCTCCGCCAACAGTCAGGCAAAAGTGGCTGCGATGAATATCAGGGCGGACCTGCTGGGTTCCAAAGCGTTCCCGGCCAAGTACAGCAACACCTGCTGGAGTTTGATCGGCACCGATGATGGTGTGAAGGTAGGAGCGCAATACGCGGTTGAAGAAGGAAAAATTGCCGCAGTATCCACGTTTATCAGTGCTACCGGTGAAGACGATGCACTGAGAAAAACCACCTACGAAGAATCGATCGGTTGGTATGACGGAATAACCGCTGACATATTTGGTTAAGTCGACAGTAAACGACAACTGCTGAAGTAACAAAAGGGGAGGCGGTTTGTCTCCCCTTTTTTGTGGGTGCTATTTTTGTGGGTGTTGCCTGGCCCTCTGCCAATGAATTCGCCTTCAGTCAGGATCATCTTCCTGATACCAGGCCAGCTTTTCTCTGAGACTGACCACGCTACCGATGATAATCAGCGTCGGTGCGGTGACTTTGGCGGTACGTATTATGTCGGGTAAGGTTTCGACGGTGCCGGTATAAACCTTTTGCTTTGTCGTCGTACCACGTTCTACCATCGCAGCGGGTGTATTCCGGTCGATACCGTGTTTGATCAATTGAGCGCAGATTAC
>CALFCE010000316.1 GCA_937951215.1 uncultured Granulosicoccaceae bacterium | reverse complement strand
ATACAATTACAGGGTTCATCGGTGGTATCGTACGGCCGGTCATCAATTAATACACCACCCCATGAGACATGCCGCCAATCGATGTCTCCTTCTACAAAAATATTTTGCCATCCAGAGATGATTGAGGTGAATATCGTCTTTTTGTAATGTAGATAATCAGGTGGAGCGGGAATGTCCCAGGCTATTAAATGATCTGTTGTACGACCCCAATAGTTGCCAGTCGGGAAATCGATTCCCAGCAGTTTTTCGATGGGTTCAGACAGCTTGATGATGAGTGCTCCCCGGGTAATAAATCTCATCAGGTCACTGATCAACCATGCCAGTCGAGGGTCTTTGGAATTACCAATGGTTTCAAGTGCTGTAGCTTGTTCAGTACCCCAGAAGGAATCCTGCATGCTGTCTTCAAAAACCACTTTGACAGCTTGCTGAAGCTCAACACTCAGTGGCCCGCTCGGGACTGCTGGCGGGGTGCCAAATTGATCGGTTACGTAATTGGGTAGTGGTTTCGGTGTGGTTTCCTGAGCGTGAAGCTGTGATGAAATTACAGATATCAAAACCCAGAATATAAAAATCGGAAATCGGCAGTTTTGAATACTGGCAAGTTTTGCAGCGTTGGTTACTATCATCATAGGTTGATACCAAATCCTGTTTAAAGGATTGACACAATGACGGGCAAAGAGTTCGAGGTGAGGTGAAAAATCACTGTTCACTATTAAACTTTGTCGGCTATTTGTGGTAGGTAATCAAAAGCCCATTCATTATAGCTACCTTCTCCTCGATACCAACGAACCGGTTGATTAGCCGACTCACCGTGATTCCACCTGACTGCAGTACCCTGGGTCATGGATGATCTAATCAGCTGTCGCCGTTGCTGGCTGGTGATAATCGATCGGGTCAGAACTTTTTCATTCCATTTGTGCCTGACTTCGTTTGTGAACTGATCGACTGTTTCAGCGTAATCACTGTTCCCGGCTAGATTGGTTAATTCCAATGGATCTTTGTGCAGATCAAACAGGAGTTCCGGATCATTGGATGAGTAAATAAATTTGAGATTGCCACGCTTAATCATAAAGATTGGAGCTGTTGTCGCCTCGGCCAGATATTCGGCGTAGACGGGCCTGGAAGTGTCTTCTACTCCGGCACTGGTCGAATTGATCAATGCACTCAAGTCCTGGCCAGCCAGAGTTTCCGTTTCCGATTGCCAATTTCCATCGCTGGCAAGACCGCAAAATGTGGGTAGAAGATCTACCAGTGACGCAGGTGTCTTGATACGTTTGGGTGATATCCAGGGTGCACTCACAATGAGAGGTACCCGTAGGGATGGTTCAAAGAAGTGTTTCTTGAACCACATGCCTCGTTCACCCAGCATTTCGCCATGGTCTGATGTAAACACAACAACAGTGTTGTCTTCGAAACCGGTTTGCGACAAGGTGTGAATCAGCTTCTGAAAAAGAGTGTCGAGATAACTTATCGAACCATAATAAGCTCGGCGCGCCCGTTGTACATCGCTGATATCAAAATTGACATCCATCATGCCGAAGTCTTCCAGTAAACGTACTGAATGGGCATCATGCTTTTCCCGAGACAGGGCAGGCACTTCAGGCTCGGGAATGGCGGCATCCTCGTAAAGATCCCAGTAAGCTTGCTGACATAGATACGGCTCGTGTGGATGCGTGTAGGAAACCTGTAAAAAAAATGGACGATCGTCCTTGCCCCTGGCCAGATCATAGAGATACTGCTCGGCCTCATGGGTCACATGATTATCAAAATCTATCTGTACACTGCGCTCACAGATACCGGAGACAGTCACCGAGCGCGGGTCGTTGGTATCACGTTCTCCCTCATCTCCCCAATTGGGTACCCAACTGAAATCTGCCGGGTATAAATCGGCGGTTAATCGTTTTTCAAATCCGTGGTACTGATCGGGGCCAATGAAATGCATTTTTCCCGACAAGCAGGTTTGATAGCCAAGATTTCTCAGATAGTGTGCATAAGTAGGTATCTCAGCTGGAAATTCAGCCGCATTGTCGTACGCACCGATGGTTGAACACAGCTGACCGGATGCCATTGAGAAACGCGATGGCGCACAGAGTGGAAAATTACAATATGCCGTATCAAAAACAGCGCCCTCATTGGCCAGTTTGTCCAGAGTGGGGGCATGACAGAATGTATTGCCATAGGTTCGCAATGATGTTGCCAACATCTGGTCTACCTGAATAAACAGGATGTTCGGCTTTTTTATGCCTTGTGAAGTCATAATTACCTGCTCCATACCAATCGAATATTGGCCACAGTCTGGTCTGAGGTATAGACACTATAGGACAAGATAACCTGGCACAAGCCATCCCGGGCGGTGCCGGGGATTACGGAAATGTGTATTCAGGCTCTTGGTGACAAGCCTGGCATGGATGTTACTTCCGTCACACAGTGGATACTTTTTGAGGTGTGGGTCGTTGAAGTGCAGAGCTGGGCTTTTTTCGGGGGAGAATATCTTTAATCAATTTTTCTGATTGTATCCATCAAAATGTTGCCGAGACTCCAGCGAAACTAATTCGATTTCAAGCCATCTTACTTTCCGTAACGCAAATGATGAGGCCGGTCAGGCTGGCCTTCATTAGCAAGTACTTCAATATAAACTTAAAAGGTGAGTAAAATGAAATTGGTAAAAAACATAATCGCTTCTGTCATCGTTGTTGGCGCTTTCATGGGTGGTGTCGCTTCCGCTAATACGCTGGATACCTATCATTCAAGTACCAATGTCAATATTTCTGTCAATAACGGCGTCGCAACATTATTCGGCTCGGTTGACTCACAGTTTGAACGGCATCAGGCGGCAGTCGAAGCAGGCAAACTGGATGGGGTAGAAGAGGTTCGTAACCTTCTGACATTCAGTAACTAAGACTCAATGAACAGAAGTGCTTTTTCCCGGTATCAAGTTGTCCCTCCTCCAGCAACCTGATACCGGGACAAGCAGTTTTTTTCTGAATCAACATCAATCGGGAACTATTTCGGTTTGTAATAATCGTATTGGTAGAGTGTCGTTGAAAACCGGGTAACCATCTCTCCAGGTTACCCGGTATTTTTTCAAGAGAATACGGAACGCAACGTTCTAACCTCTTTGTTTGTGTTGCTATTCTTCAGTCTGGTTTTGACAGTAAAAGCCTGAGATCGAGTCAGGCCTTTGGGAACAGGCTGTTCACGTCTTTCAGGGTGGCTTACTGGCAAGGGTAATTTCAGGGATTCACCTGCTGCCAGAGTCAACTTGCGACTGGTCAGCAGATCGTTCAGATCAAAGGTTTTACCCTCGGCATGAACGATACCCGGGTAGATATGGGTCAAGGTGGCAACCGATTCCGATCGATTGCTGATGACCACGGCAGGCCTGCCAAATATTCCTTTTGCGTTAACATCAAATACAATATTTGTGATTTCCCTGTGTCTATCGCTGAGCTGATTAGCTATCTTGTCAGAGCTGGGGCCAGAGACAGTGCCAGAAAAGTCTGGCGTCGATGTGGAAGCCAGCAAAGAGCCGGTAAAGCCTGCTGCGATGGATGCAGTGGAGGCCGAAAGCAGTTTCAGGATACTTCTACGAGCCTGGTTGGTATTCTTGGATTCTGTACTCTTGGGGTCTGTATTCTTGGAC
>CALFCE010000315.1 GCA_937951215.1 uncultured Granulosicoccaceae bacterium | reverse complement strand
CATCCGCGCCCGAATGTCATCCTTGGCATTGCAACGGTAAAGCTTGTGGCTCCGTTTTGTTGTGGGTCGTAGTACTGGCAACTCATTCGGCTTGGCTCCGGTGTGCAGTCTGATGGTCCCCTGTTTTAACCTAATTACGGGCATAAAAAAAGCCCGGCGTTTGCCGGGCTTTTTTCAGGGAGAAACGGATATCAGCTGGATTTCTTGTTGAGTATCGCCAGCCCGCGCAACAGGTTTAGCGCTTCGTACAGCTGGTAATCATCTTCAATCAGGTTGCTGTTCTCATCCTCGGAGCTATCGGCAACCTTGGCATCTTCCTCGTCACTGTTCTCCAGATGTCCGGACAGGCTTGATTCGGTCAGCGGATCAAGGGTGCGTTCTACTTGCGTCAGCTTCGCGGGTTTGGCTTCGATGTCGGGTTCTATACCTTGAGCCTGGATCGATTTTCCGCTGGGTGTGTAATAGCGGGCAGTGGTAAGTTTGACTGCGCCGCCGGCTGGCAGGTCTTGTATGGTTTGCACTGAACCTTTACCAAAAGTCTTGGTTCCCATGATGATGCCACGCCCGTGATCCTGCATCGCGCCCGCCACTATTTCAGAAGCTGATGCTGAACCTCCATTGACCAGTACAATCAGCGGAGCACCATCGATAACATCCCCGCTGGTGGCGCTGTATTCAAGCTTGGAACCTTGTTCGCGTCCATCGGTGTACACAATCAGCCCTTCTTCGAGAAAGGCGTCAGACACGTATCGTGCGCCCGACAAGACACCGCCGGGGTTGTTGCGCAGATCAAGCACCAGACCATTGAGGCTTCCACCCGCTTCTTTCTTGAGCTTTTTAATGTTCTTCAGCATATCTTCGGTGGTTTTGGTCTGGAAGTGCGAAATGCGGACGTAACCAAACTGCTCGTCCAGTATCCGGCTTCGAACGCTGGTGACCTTGATAACAGCACGCTTGATACCGATGGTCAGGGGTTTGTCCTCACCCTCGCGGATAACGGTTAAAATAATCTCGCTGCCAGGCTTGCCACGCATGAGTTTGACGGCATCATTTAACGACAGGCCCTTCACGGGAGTGTCGTCAAGCCGGATGATCAGATCCCCACTTTGCATACCCGCTTCCTGTGCAGGGGTATCATCGATAGGGGCAACTACTTTTACAAAGCCGTCTTCCATTCCAACTTCGATACCGAGACCGCCGAATTCGCCAGTGGTACCAATCCTGAGCTCCTGAAACTCTTCAGTGTTCAGGTATGCTGAATGTGGATCCAGTCCGTTAAGCATCCCGCGTATCGCATACTCAAGCAGCTCGTCATCGGAAACTTCTTCAACGTAGTTGGTTTTGATGCGGGTAAAGACGTCGGTAAACGTGCGCATCTGCTCCAGTGGGAGAATATCGTTGCCACTTTGCCGGGTGGCGAATACGGTGCCACCAAGCATTAAAGTGCTACCCATCACTGCGCCGAGCACGATCAGGAATGCCGAGCGGCCGCCTTTGGCAAATGATTTGGTTATCATGGACTAGTACACTCCTGAAACGGCGCTGTGGCCACGTTTTAATTCAAGTCTATCATTGTTGGTCGGTGCCCTTTTGCTATTTCTTGGCAATAACAACCCGGTTTCCTGATGCAAGCCACTGTTCCGGGTCGACCGGCATCGCATTGTGGCGAATCTCAAGATAGACGCCTGTGTCATTAGGACCGCTAGATCGTCCTACAGTTGCAATTGTTGCACCCGTTTCCACCCAATCGCCTGATTTAACAGCAACTTTGCGGTTACCCCCATACAGACTGAGATAGTTGTCACTGTGGTCCACTACTACAATCAGGCCCAGCCCACCCAGTTTTTCAGCATAGACGACCTCGCCGGCTGCAATAGCCAACACATTCTCTCCCGGGTCCGCCTCGATCAGCAAGCCATCCCAGGACAACCTGCCGGACGGTTTCAGATCGCCGTACTGCGCCAGCAGGCGAACCTTGCTGTCTTGTTCTGGCAACACGACAGGCCAGGGCATTTTGCTTTTTCTGGATTTGAAATATCCCGACTCATTGCTTTTGTTTTTTTCAAGCTCGAGTAGAAGTTGCTCCAATTGCAGTTGTTCTGATTCAAGTGCATCGACTTGGTTGTGGGATTGTTCGACCGACTCGCTGAGTTGTCGCAATCCCTGCCTTTTTTGCTGCGCCTGCTGTTGATACGTGGTTTTTTGCATTCTGGCTTTTTGTTGAATATGCCGGAGCCAGTTGCGCGATTTCAAGGCCTCGGCAGAGGCTCGATCTGTCTGTTTCAAACGATCGCTGTAGATGGCTATTCGCTGCTGTTGTGCCTGCAACAAGTGCGCTGTGTACACGCTCAAGCGGGCTGACAGCGTCGGGTCTGCCGATCCAAGCGCAATCTTGAGCCCGGTCTGGGTGGTGGTTTTCTGCGCACCGCGCAGAACCTCGGCCAGATGTTGTTTGTCCTTGTCGAGTGATTGAGCCAGTTTTTCGGTTTGCTGTTCAAAATCCTGCAAGCGCTGTTCGTATTGTCGTATCTCCTTGTCGAGCTGATGCAGCCTCTGTTCACGGCCGGAAACCAGATTTTCGCTTTCTGCCAGTTGCTGTTGAAGCAGAGAGCGTTGGTTTTCCGATTGCAATATGAGCTTGTCGAGTGCTTCCAGCTGCTGCAGGTTTCTGGACATTTGTTCTTGATAGGTCTCGGTAGTCTCACTGAAAGCAAGCAGAGGCTGTATCACCCACAGGATCAACAGCAGTTGGGCCGGAAGAAGAGCGTTGAAATTCACGATTAAAGCGGTTTATCCAAAGACTGAATCTAGAATTGTAGTCAACTCATTGTCCTGATTTGTAACAAAGGCCAAACGGGTGAGATCGGTTCAGGGTTTTAACCAGTTGATCTCGGAAGCGGTGAAATTATTGATCACAACACTTCTCAGGCTCGATGGCATGTAGGATTTCTGGTGAGACACCGGGATCCTGCCAGCCATAATTTCGGCTTCCTGTTGAGGGAAAAGAGGCTGCCGCCGTGGATCTGCATAACCCGCCGGATAAGCAGGCGCCCCCCACGATACATATTTATCGATCGCGCCAACGGTATGTAGTAGCTCGTGAGCAATGACAATGTTATTTTGTGCAGTCTGGTGATCAATTGCGAAAGCGTGTACAAGCCCGAGTAAGCCTTTCTGCATTCCCAGAGAATGTTGCAATGGTGTGTCGTTTTCTCCCTGATAGTACATGACAAACAAGCGAACAGTGGTCAGTGTTCGATCGATCTTGGGGGTGTTGCGAAAGGCCCACCATCTGAAACGTAATCCCCAAAACAGAACGGAAGCAGCATTGGTATTGGTCGGGAAGCGCGGAGGGGCAGTGTTGACTTCCGGCCCCAAACGCACGTTGACCGGTCTCTGTTGCTGTAATCTGTATTTTTTGGCTTCTCTGGCAAACCAGAAGTTAATATCTGCGAGAGCTTTGTCATCAAGTTTGTCTATGTATTCCCCGGTGCTGGCCCCTGCATCACCGTTGATCGGGAACACCACTACATCCAGCGTGCCGGACCAACTGCGCGTTTCGGTTATTTGATGATGAGTGAGAACTGCCGCTGTGGCGAGAAAGGCCAGTAACAGTGTCACCCTGAGTGTTTTAAAACTGAACGCCGGCATGTTTTGGATGGATGTCTTGAATATCTCGGAATTTGACCGGGATTAACAGGTTATCGGGTTGAATAGAAGGCACCTTGAACCTGTTGGCTCAATTTGAAGAGGTGCGCATACTTTTAACCAGCGCGGTCTTGTTACCGGCCCCGGTCCTGACTGTGGCTTGATTGAGATTGCAGGTTTTCAGGCCCGAGTGTGCTTTAAGACACATTTTCGGGTCCGCCAAAACGGCCATTGTTGCGAGTTGCCCACATCGCTACAGGATGCTTCAAGAGTGGTTTGTACTGAGCCACCTGACTGCCGATTTCAGTCGGAACCCTGAAGTCGTGTCGTTGCAGGCCGTTCTTTTGTAATATAAGCCAATCGTTTAGTCAGGAAATCAAAACGCTCGATGAAAGAGAACGAAGCACCCAAAGCATGTCTACGCAGTGAATACTGCCCTCCTGATTGGACCATCGAACACATCGCTCTGCAATTTGATTTGATTGCCGATGCGACCACCGTGACTGCAGAGATGCAGGTCAAGCGGTGTGATGCAGAGCAGCTCGACGCATCATCAAGCACGCCTCCGCTAGTGCTTGACGGAGTTGATTTGCAGCTACTGTCAGTCGCTGTTGATGGCAAGCCTCTTTCCGCAGACGATTATCACTGCGACGATGTATCGCTGACTTTGCACGAGCTGCCATCGCAGTGTTTATTGTCAGTCGTTACCAGAATTGATCCCGTCAACAACAAAGCACTGGAAGGCCTTTATCAATCCAGCGGCAATTTCTGTACTCAGTGTGAGGCGCAGGGTTTTCGCAAGATCATGTACTACCTTGACCGGCCGGATGTTTTGGCCGTGTTCGATGTCAAGATAATCGCCAGTCAGCAAGACTATCCTGTGTTGCTGGCGAATGGTAACAAGGTTGCTGAAGGCTCCCTTGATGATGGTCGCCACTTTGCACAGTGGCATGACCCGTTTCCGAAACCGTGTTATCTGTTTGCATTGGTTGCGGGTGCACTTGATTGTGTCACCGATACTTTTACCACCGCAAGTGGTCGCGAGGTGGATTTACGTATTTACGTTGAATCTCACAATATCGATAAGTGTGATCATGCGATGTTGTCGCTCAAAAATTCCATGCGCTGGGATGAGGAAGTCTATGGCCTTGAGTATGACCTTGATATCTACATGGTTGTTGCCGTTGATGATTTCAATATGGGGGCAATGGAAAACAAGGGCTTGAATATTTTCAACTCCAAATATGTTTTGGCTGACAGGCAATCAGCAACCGATAGTGACTTCCTCGGTGTGGAAGGGGTTATAGCCCACGAATATTTTCACAACTGGACTGGCAATCGTGTGACTTGCCGAGACTGGTTTCAGTTGAGTTTAAAAGAAGGCCTGACTGTTTTCCGGGATCAGGAATTCAGTTCCGATATGAACTCCAGATCGGTTAAACGAATTGGCGATGTCAGGTTGTTGAAGGCCAGGCAGTTTCCGGAAGATGCTGGGCCGATGGCACATCCCATCCGCCCTGACAGTTATATTGAAATCAACAATTTTTATACCATTACGGTATACGAAAAAGGTGCCGAGGTCATTCGAATGATGCACACGCTGTTAGGTGCAGACAAGTTCCGAAAGGGTATCGACCTCTACTTCGAACGCCATGATGGGCAGGCTGTTACCTGTGAAGACTTTGTGCTCTCGATGGAAGCTGCCAGTGGTGTAAGTCTGGAGCAGTTCCGGCGCTGGTATTCGCAGGCCGGCACGCCAGAAGTGACGGCAAGCTCCAGCTACTCAGCCGAGACCGGCGAATTCCAGTTACATTTAAAACAAAGCTGTCCTGCAACACCGGGGCAGGATAAAAAGCTGCCGTTTCACATTCCGGTCAGCGTTGCACTGCTTGATGCCGAAGGAGGTTTGATGCCACTCGAATCAACTTCAATAAGAGAGGTGTCGAAGGAAACTGTTCTTGATTTAAAAGAAACACAGCAGACAATTGTTTTTACCGGGTTGCAGAGTGAGCCGATACCTTCCCTGCTCAGAAATTTCACAGCCCCGGTACATCTGAATTACGACTACTCCGATGACCAGTTGGCTTTTCTGATGGCTAACGATTCCGATTTGTTTAATCGATGGGATGCCGGCCAGCGTCTGGTCAGACGGGTAATAGAAAATCGTCTGAAGGACGAGGGTGGTAACGACGGCCAGGGGAGTGCCTCTGATAGTCAACCCTCCAGCGTGGAGGATGCCTGGATAGTGGCCTTCGGTAAGCTATTGGCGGACGAGCAAATCGATCCGGCTTTGAAAGCGGAAATGCTGATTATTCCGGGGATCGAAAGTGTGGCTGAATTGCACGATGAGATCGATATCGAAGGGATTGATCGAGCACGGACTGCAGCGCTGGTGAATTTGGCAGAGACTCATGCCGAGTTGTTAACAGCGGTCTACCAGCAGGTAGGTGCCGAAGGAAGTGCAGGGGCTTTTTCTGTTGACTCGGTTGCGGTCGGTCGTCGGTCGCTGGCAAACGCCTGTCTCGGAATCCTGTCTCGATTACCCCAGGATGCATGGCTGCCAATGGCTCTTGCCCGATTTCAGGGTGCTGACAACATGACTGACCGAGTGGCCAGTCTACAGCTACTGTGTTCTTGCATTAATCCGCTGCGCGATGATTGCCTCGCCGAGTTTTATGATCAATGGAAGCACGATAAGTTGGTGCTGGACAAATGGTTTACCGTCCAGGCAATCGCCAATGCGCCTGATACTGTTGATCGCGTCTTGAAGCTTCGTTCTCATGCGGACTTCTCGCTCTCGAACCCCAACCGGGTTAGGTCATTGATAGGTGCTTTTGCGATGAGCAACACCAAGGGGTTTCATTGTCAGCAAGGTTACACATTGCTTGGCGATGTCGTTCTGGATCTTGATGCCGACAACCCGCAAGTGGCTGCCCGCCTGGTCGGGGCTTTGACAAGGTGGCGGCGATTTGACGTTGACAGGCAAGCCATGATGCAGCAGCAACTGCAGCGCATCAGGGGTGTAGAAGGGTTGTCAAAAGACGTGTTCGAGATTGTTTCCAAGTCCCTGGTGTAGTATCATTTTAAAAGGTGCGCCTGGCTGGTGTGGCAGGCGCATCCCTACCCAGTGCTTTGATCTGGTGCCATATTGATCGCTTAGTTCGATCTTTGGGTTTGCGTGTTACAGGCCGCTTTCAAGTGAGCGAAACAGCCAATACATCCTCCCTGAATTTCCTTCCACACTGTCGTTAACAATTAGACACAATTTTTGGTTCAAGATCGTCGCATGGAAGTGCATCGATAATTGAATTGTAAAACACCGTGAAAAGCCCTTGTTCTCGGCTTGGTGTTGTTCAGCTTCATGCTAGATTCACGCTATCCCAATAGAAGTTTTCAATTGTTTCAGCGAAGGCAGTTTTAATTATTGCCTGTTGGGATCTAGCACTAGTATAAAGAGGCAACACTCTCATGAACGATCGTAAAAACGGTACTGTCAAATGGTTTGATAACGCCAAAGGCTACGGATTCATCGTAAGCCCTGAAGGAGACGATGTATTTGTCCACTACCGCGCTATCGTGGGTGATGGTTACAGGTCACTTGCTGAAGGTCAGCAGGTTGAGTTTGTAGCGACACGCGGTGACAAGGGATGGCAGGCATCTGAAGTAGTTACCGTCTGATTGTTGTATTATCAAACGGGATTGTGCTGTACTAAGCAGTCAATCATCCGGATGTTGTTAAAACGTTTTACACCCGCAAATCTCCAGGTGCGTACCTTTCGGAACCGCACATAGTTAGTTTTATTGAGCGTGGCGGCTTCTGCGCTCCTGATCACTGATCTTCATCACTGATCTTCTCTGGCCCACCACGCTGAAATTTCCTGCCTTTTTACTCTGGCCCCAGTCGGTCTCCACTTTAAACACCTGAACAATCAAGATTTCCTGACACAAATGGTGCACTTTTTGTGTAACCTGCCGTGTGATGGAACAGCAAAGTCAGTTTGGATTACTGCGCGAGAAGCGCTTCGGGCCCTATTTTCTGGCCCAACTGCTTGGTGCGTTCAATGACAACGTCTACAAGAATGCGCTGGTCGCCTTACTGACGTTTTCGGCGTTGAGTGCCAGCGGGGCCGACAGTGCCATTCTGGTGAATATAAGCGCAGGGCTGTTTATCTTGCCCTTTTTCCTGTTTTCCGCGATAGCCGGGCAGGTCGCTGATAAATTCGATAAATCGATGTTGATTCGACGCATCAAGCTGGTCGAGATCGGCATTATGCTGTTTGCTTGTCTTGCTTTCTATTTTCGCAGTGTTCCGTTGCTGATGTTTGTGTTGTTTTTGATGGGTTGCCAATCTGCATTCTTCGGCCCGATTAAATACGGCATATTGCCACAGCACCTTTCTGATACCGAGTTGGTCGGTGGCAATGGGATGGTGGAGATGGGAACGTTTCTGGCGATCTTGTTCGGCACTATAGTCGGTACTCAATTAGTCACCTCTTCCCAGGGCTCAGGTCCCTTGCTGGTCAGTGTGGTGGTTGTGCTGGTGGCTGTAGCAGGCTTTCTGGCCAGCCGTAAAATTCCAAAAGCCGCGCCAACAGATCCTGGGCTTGCCATTGATTTCAATCCTCTCAGGGAAACCTGGCGATTGGTGCGTTACACCAAAAAGCACCGTGTCATTTTCCAATCGATCCTCGGAATCTCGTGGTTTTGGGCTCTTGGTGCAACCTATCTTGCGCAGTTTACGGTTTACACCAGAGACGTGCTTGGCGGAGGAGCTGACCTCTACACCACCTTGCTGGCGCTCTTTTCAATTGGGATAGCCACAGGCTCAATACTCTGCGAGAAGTTTTCCGATCACCGGGTTGAAATTGGGTTGGTGCCGTTCGGGGCAATCGGCCTGACCATATTTGGACTGGACCTGTTTTTCTCGGCTCCTCAACAGGCCTTTGGCAATAACCTTGGCTTGCTCGAGTATTTGGGCCATAAGGGTAGTGTCAGGATACTGATTGACGTTGCGATGATTGGTTTGTTCGGCGGTTTTTATATCGTACCGTTGTATGCATTGGTACAGCAGCGCAGCAAGAAGGATCGGCTGGCTCGTGCCATAGCCTGTAACAATATTCTGAACGCCGCTTTTATGGTTGGGGCAGCTCTTTTTGCTCTGGCCTGCCTTGCAGGTGGATTAAGTATCCCGCAAATTTTTCTGTTGGCAGCATTGCTTAATGCGGCTGTGGCGATTTATATATTTACCCTGGTACCCGAATTCCTGATGCGTTTTCTGACCTGGATACTGATACACAGTCTCTATCGTGTCAGGAAACAGGGGCTGGAGAAAATCCCGGATGAGGGGGCTGTTGTGCTGGCGGCGAACCATGTCAGTTTTGTCGACCCGATGATTATAGGCGGGTGTGTCAGAAGACCGGTTCGGTTTGTCATGTACTACAAGATTTATCGTATTCCGGTTTTGAATTTTGTCTTTCGCACGGCTCGTGCGATACCCATTGCCGGTCGCTCTGAAGATGAAGAGATGTTTAACAGGGCGTTTCGCGAGATGGAACAGGCTGTGCGGGATGGGGATGTTCTGTGTATTTTTCCGGAAGGCCAGATTACCGCAACCGGTGACTTCAATCCGTTCAGACCCGGCATTGAGAGATTGCTGGAAGTCGAGCCAGCCCCGGTAATTCCGGTGGCTTTGCAAGGTCTGTGGGGCAGTATCTTCAGCCGTAAAGGAGGCCCTGCGCTGCAGAAGCTGCCGAGAAAACTGTTCTCGCGGATTGGTCTGGTACTGGGTGATCAGATTCCTGCGTCAGAGGTGACAGCGGAAAAGCTGCAGCAGATTGTGCTGGATTTGCGAGGGCCCGATAAATAGTAATTCGTGTTATCTTTCCGATCACGATGACTATTCAAAGTACGATTTTCTCTCCCGCTGGTGATTCAGCACAGCCCAGTGACGCTAACCCCATTTACGATGTAATTATCGTTGGCACCGGTCTAGCCGGGTACACCCTGTCACGTGAGTTACGCAAGCTGGATACAGAATCATCATTGTTGCTCATCAGTCAGGACGATGCTGCGTACTATTCAAAACCCATGCTGTCCAATGGTTTGGCCAAGGACAAATCAGCAGCTGATCTTGCAGCGCAAGATGCACAGGCCATGAGCGACAATCTGCAGGCCACTATCATCAACTACGCGACCGTCAGCCGTATCGATGCTGATAAAAGCTGTATTACTGTCAACGGGGGCGAACTCCAATACAAGAAGCTGGTGTTAGCCACCGGCGCTTTGCAGATAAAACTTCCGATCAAGGGCAACGGGGCTGATGACACCATTTCCGTCAATGATCTTGCGGAATACGCTGAATTCCGAAAACGCCTTGAAGGTATCGATCGGGTGGCTGTGATGGGGCCGGGCTTGATTGGTTGCGAGTTTGCCAATGATCTGGCCAGCATTGGCAAAACCACTGTGATTATCGGACCGGATCAATATCCTCTGGAAAGGCTGCTTCCACCTGAAGTGGGTGCAGAGTTGAAGCAGGGTTTGTCCGGCCTGGGTGTTGAATGGCATCTTGGTACCTTCGTGACCCATATCGATCGCTTACCAGAGTCTGGCGGTGAGGGCACTGGAGGCTATTCACTTGCGCTTGATAATGGTGAGACGGTTGAAGCAGGCTTGGTACTCTCTGCTGCCGGACTCAAGCCGGATTGCTCATTGGCTGAACAGGCCGGCCTTGCAATCGGAACGGGAATTCAGGTTGACCGCACTTTGCTAAGTAGTGTTCCGAACATTTATGCCATTGGTGATTGCGCTGAGGTTTGCGGGCTTGTGTTACCGTATGTAATGCCGATCATGCATGCAGCAAAGACCCTGGCTGCAAATCTGGCCAAGGCATCTGAAAATGGTGAACAAGCGGCCGCGATGGTCAGCTACCCGGGTATGCCGGTGGTTGTTAAAACTCCTGCTTATCCCCTGGTCGTAGCGAGTCCGGCGCCCGACCTTGATGGGAGTTGGTCGGTTGAGCAAAGTGCTGGCGGAGTAGTTGCGTCTTTTTTATCTCCCGAAGGCGAGTTGCTCGGCTTTGTTCTGGCCGGTGACCGTGTCGCTGAAAAAACAAAAATGGGCAGGAAGCTGCCTGCATTGCTTAACTAGCTTTCCTGCACAACATCTGAGTAACACTAACTATGGCTGAACCCGTCAACAAAGAGGCAACTGTCGAGTTGTACCAATGTGAAATCAAGGTACGGTGGGGTGATATGGATGCCATGGGCCATGTAAACAACACTGGTTACTTTCGTTTTTGCGAACAAGCTCGAATGGAATGGTATTCGACGCTTGATCGAACGACCTTTGAGAACCCTCAATCGCAAATTGTCATTATCAACGCCTTTTGTGAATTCCGCCGCCCCATAGTCTATCCGGCAACACTGCAGGTCACCCTGTCTGCTGGTGAGGCAGGAAACAGTTCGTTTATGAGTTACTACGAAATCAGCTCTGTTGATCATCCGGAGCAGGGTTCTTATGCTTCAGCAACTGCACGAGTAGTCTGGGTTGATGAAGCTGGCACCAAGTCAGTTCCGATGCCCGGCAGCATTCGCGCTTTGCTGGGATCCGCATGATTCAATTCTGCCCTGACTGTGGTGCACAGGTCACCCAACGTGTTCCGGATGGTGATAACCGTGAACGTGCGGTATGCGATGCCTGTGACACCATACACTACGTCAACCCCAAAAATGTTGTCGGTTGTCTTTTGGAATGGCAGGGCAAAATACTGTTATGCAAGCGATCAATCGAACCAAGACGCGGCTACTGGACTCTGCCAGCCGGGTTTATGGAAAACGGAGAATCAACCCTGGAAGGTGCTGCCCGCGAAGCGCGGGAAGAAGCGAATGCCGTCGCGGAAAGCCTCAAGCTTTTCGGTGTCTACAACCTCCCTCGTATCAGTCAGGTTTACATCATGTTTTTTGGTCGTCTGAAAGACGGCAAGGCATCTGCAGGTGAAGAGTCACTGGAAGTCGCCTTATTTAATCAGGATGAAATACCCTGGGATGAATTAGCCTTTCCCGTGGTAGTGGAAAGCTTGCGTCGATACTACGAACAACGAGAACAACGCACCAAGCAAGTCTACCTTGCAATGGCCAGGTAATGTCAGGCAATTACAAAACACCGCGCACTGGTTAAC
>CALFCE010000314.1 GCA_937951215.1 uncultured Granulosicoccaceae bacterium | reverse complement strand
GTCCAACACCACCTGCTGTAACTCACCGGCATCATTGACGGTACTGAGCGCCAGTTCGTTGGAGCTCTGAGCGTGGGAGTTATCCAGCACCCAGCGGCCGCGCTCGTCTTCGATCGATTGCACAAGCCCTTTTACCACTCTACCGACACAGGTTTTCAGATGGGCATTACCAACTCCATTGAGCTTCAGCTGAAGCCGATATTCATCTGCAAGCTGTTTTATCCGCTCTGGAGTCCAAAGTTGCACTCCCTCTTCACAAATTCGCTGTAGCTGCTGATGAACGACTGTTCCAATGGCACTGGCATTCATGCCCGCCCACTGGAATTCAAGATCCGACAAACCGGTTTCCAGCGACGACGTTGCCGAAACCTCGTCATCAGCGCATTTGGGCCATTGAAAGCATGCAAGTGATTCCGGTATGCGCCAACCGGGCTCTATTTGTTGCAACTTGCTCGTGGATGAATCCGCAGTTCCGCTATCACTCAAAGCGGTATTTTCCAACGGCGGCTCTTCACTTGCATCATTGCCAGACTGCTGATTAATTTGCCCGTCTGACTGTTCTGCCATGAACTGTTCTGACATAATCGGCCACAGCATATGCAGCAAACTACCGGTTTGCGGGGGATTGATCTCGCCCTCGTCAGTCATTTTGCTATGCCCGAGCAAATGTAGATGCTTGCGCGCCCGGGTAGCCGCCACGTACATCAGTCTGACACGCTCGTTTGCCTCCCTCTCATCATGAAAACTCTTGATCAATTTAACGATCGGGTTTGACTGTCGCGACTCGTCAGTAGTGTCCAGTGGTGCAAGCAGCAAGTGTGATTCACCGTCATCATCAATCAATTCGAACCAGTTTAGAAGAGACTGCGAATCAACACCGGTTTTACGCCCGAGATTGGGCAAAATGACCGTGTCAAACTCCAGCCCTTTTGACTTGTGAATTGTCATGACCTGCACGTTGGGAGCTGCAGGTTCCGCCGCCGGTGCAAACAGGGCCTGCATACGCAGCTCAACCGCACTGCGATCCCACAACAATGAATCCGCTTCGAGTGCAAGCAGGGTCGAAAACGCGGTGTTGGCGGCCAGCAAATCCGCTGGATTTTCACAAACTGCCGGGCCTCCAAGCTGCAGCCAGCTTGACTCAACCCAGGCAACAATTTCCTCCCGCACCGCACGATTCATCGCCGGTTTGATCACTTCGACAAAACGCGCCAATCTATCCGCGGTGTCAGCATCGATCGTCAGATCACTACCATCAGATGGATCGGGCTCCGTGACCAGTTGGCAGACAGTTTCCCAAATAGAAGCATAGCGAGCATGCTGAACGATTTTGTGTAACTCGACCAGACTCAAGCCGAGCCAGGGCGCACGCAACAGCCCAAGCCAGGCCACTCGATCCGAGGGGTGCATCAATGCATCACACAACATTCGAATATCCCTGACAACAGGCCGACTGCCCAGTGCTTCCATTTCTATCGCCTGACAGGCTATATCCGCATTGCGTAAAGCCTGGAAAATTTCAGTCAGATGATTTTTACTGCGCACCAGAATCGCAATACTCTGCTCTGCATCATCATTGAACGCATCTTGCAGGATTTCCACAATTTGCTGTGCCTGTTCACTCTTCAGGTCACCAGCATAAAAATAGTTGGCCTGGGTGCTGTCCGGGTCTGCCGACTTGAACGCTGTAGAATTGGCAAACGGTACCGCTCCGGTGACAGAATTCGAGTGCTTTGGAAATAATCGTTCAAAGCTTGTATTGCACCAATTAACCAAGTGCGGATCAGAGCGAAAATTGACCGACAGGGTCAGCGGTTCCAGTTCGACAGCTTCGATACCGTGCACCTGAGCATCAGCGAACAGCGAGACTTCCGCATCGCGAAAACGGTAGATGGACTGCATTGGATCCCCAACCGCAAAAAAAGTGCGCCCATCGCCTGTTTCCCACCCCGCCACCAGTCGACTGAAAAGCTCGAATTGGGAGATGGAGGTATCCTGGAATTCATCCACCAGTATATGCCGGATGCGATAATCAAGCGCCAAGGCAAGATCGGTCGGGTTGTCTTCGTTACCCAAGGCCCTACCAGCCCGTTGGGATATTTCGCTAAAGTCACATTTCCCCTGCTGACCAAAACCCAGATGCAACTCGGCCACAGCATGCATCAGCAATACCGACAAATGTTGCAACACAATCCATTGCTGATCGGTGTATCCGGCGAATGGCAACCGATCAACTTTAGAAAGCAATGCAACAAACTCATCGCTATCGCCAAGCGTTGACAACAGAGCGACGAACATCGCTTTACGTTCTTTCAGATAGGCCACATCCAGGCCCAGCTCGCTGGCATCCGCAGCCGAGGTTGGAAATCCTGCTTTTCGTGTCAGCGATTTCCTGACCGTCCCCTTGTCTGTCAGCAACAATTTGCGCAGCGCAACCCATGCCTCGCCATGTTCCAGATGGGCTTGTGGAAGGGTGCCCAGCACCACCAACTCTCCATAGGAATCATCATCGAACAACTCCAGACAACAGTGATTGGCGTGCTCGACCGATGCCACAAAATCATCGACAGAAAAGTCCGGTGCAGCATCGGCAATCGCCTGCAATCGTGACTGCACGACCATCGCCAGGCTGCTCTCCAAGGACTCGCGTTCGGTACTCATGCTGATGTAGCGAAGCCATTGATCACGGTTTGCCAACATGGAAGCCAGCATGTTTTGCAAGCGCTGCACTTTGTTGTCGAACTGCAATAGCATGAATCGCAAACTCTGTCCGAGTTCTTCCTGGTCTCTGAGAGCGCGATCAAGCAGACGATTTGCAGCTGCGAGATACAGCGGTTTCGCCAGATCGACTGTCGCCAGCGGAGCACCCAGACTGGAGGTCAATGGCAATTGACGAGTCAAAGCGGCGCAAAGAGAGTCAATCGTCTGCATGCCCAGTCTTTGCGGGTTCTCCAATAAATTCCAACCCTGCGCTTCACTGCGTTGCAGGACAGCTTGCGCCATTGCCTGACCTTGCGCTTGATAGTCATCCTCTGGCTCGACACCTTCCCAGGCCGCTTGCAGCATTTGATGAATTCGTTCCCGCATCTCAGCCGCCGCTTTCCGCGTAAACGTGATCGCGAGGATTTCCTCCGGCACCTCAGCACGAGCCAGCAACCGCAATACACGTCGGATCAGGAGATCTGTTTTACCGGAGCCTGCCGGCGCTTGAACGATAAATGAACCTTCGGGATCGAGTGCACGCTGACGCTGCAAATGATCGGGAATTTCAGCGGTCGCTGCCTGATTCTGTGGGTCAGTCGGGCGGTCCCCGGTAGTTGCTACCTCGAGTATCCCGGTGTCCCCTTCATTGCTTGCACACATCAGGAATGCTCCGCCATGGGTGAACCGGTAACCAGGCCCTCGCCAGTCTCGGCGCTATCATCAGCGTGTATATCGATCCGGCACAAGCTACTCAAGTGACAATGCTGACAAGCACCCGGTTGCGGATCAACAACAGCGTGGCCTGCGCTAATTTCATCAGCAAGCCGACCCAGCTGTTGGCGCCAGTAATCCAGATTATCTTGCCAGGTGTCGCCGAACCCTTTGTCACCAAGGTTAGCTGGTCCCTGAACACCACGGATTAGATTTTTTTCGCAGGCCTTTCCGATAAAGCGCCGGTCCTGCCTGACCACCTGAGCAAAACAAATACCGTCCACACCATCGACAACCGTGGCATAGAGCGGCAACTGTGCGTTGGACGGCCGGTCGTCAAGCCAGCGCGCCGCAGAATTCTGGCTGCCGGTTTTATAATCGATAATAATATTTTCACCGCTGGCAAGCTTGTCGATACGGTCGACCTTAAGCTGCAGAGTCAGCCCGTTAAACGACACTTCTTCTTCACGCTCAACTGCGACCACTTCAAACGGTTCGCGCGTAGCTTCGTGCAAGCGCAACCAGGCATGCAGCGACTCAATCAAACGAGCCCGCTCCAGTGCCAGCAATTCAGCAGACTCATGTTGCAAACTGGCGAGCGCTCCATCAACGCACTCGCCCAGCACGTCATAAAGCGCGTCGTTTTGCTCTGCTGTTCGCTCTTCATCAGCTGATTCGAGAGAGGTGACAGACGGTGTTTCCAGTAACTGGAGCAGTTTTTCCCGGGTTTTTATCTGCAGCCAGAACTGTTCGATAGAATCGTGGAATGCGGTGCCTTGTTCGCGAGCATCAAGACCCAGGCCAGGATCTTCAAGCGGCCTTGCCAGCAATCGATGTAGTGCAAACGAACGAAACGGGCATTTTGCCTGATCTTCGAAAAGTCTCGCGCCACCGCGTGTAGGTGAGGCATCGTCCAAAGCAGGCCCTGCCGGATCAGTCAGATTGATCATCGAGGTGGCCGAGAAAATGGATCGGGCGGGATCAGTCAATGTTTGCACGACTGTCAGCGGCGAGTTTGCTGAATCATCCGATGAGAGGGCATGTTGATCGGCCTTGATGTGGCCCAGAAAAAACGCCGCAGTAGCTGGCTGACCATCCCGGGCCATAGGGTAACTGAACACCACCTCGTTCGCCGATTTAGCCCAGGCCTGCACAGTGGCTGTTGCGTCATCCAGTACTTGTGAAAATGACGCACCTGGTACGCCCACCTGCTTTTGCCAGCTGACCGGTAGCCACGGCTCGGGGTTAGCCACAGGTGGCCAGGTCGCAGCGTCCATTCCCGCCACCCACAGAGAATCGAATGTCAATCCAGCTGACTCAAGCATGCCCAGCAATTGAATCGGCAGTTCATCTGTCTCGGGCTGGAAGGTTCTCTGCAATGCCATGCGTCGCAGAATCGACAACACGGTGCTGGCATCAACACGCCCCAACATGTCATCCAGCTTGGCGACACTTCGCAGTAATTCCTGCCAGGCTTCGCAGGCTTGATATTCACTGCTGTCCAGTGCTTGCTCGCCGGGCCAACCGGCAGCATCGAGAATATCGGTAAAGCGCTGACACCACTCTGCTGTGGTAGTCTCGGCATGCGATACCTTGAGCATCCTACCCAGCAGGTATTTCAGACCACCGGGTATTTTCTCTTCGCGTCTTAGCAAGTCAACCGTCATGCTGCGCTTACCCTGCTTTCTCAGTTCACGATCAAAACTCGCCCGTGCAGTCTGCTCTGTGGAGGCACGCTCAAGGTACGGAGAAACGATAAAGCGGGTCAGATCGGGTTGCTCAAGCTTGCGAATGCCCATGCTTAAAATCAACATCGCGCTGGCTACAACCGGCCAATCAGCCAGCGGCTTACCCAATGAAACATCGTAAGGCCGCTTTTTATCGATTATCGACGCAGGGTTTTGGGCAGGAAAAAAGGTTCGATCAAACGCGCGCAACACAGATTGTCGGCGCTGATGCAAGTCGGGAACGACGACACCAATTCTATGACCGGGGTCTTTCTCAATTTTTTCACGGCACCAATTCGCGAGTTGATCCAACTCCTGCTCGGCATCGGCAAATACACATTTTCCAACTCGATCAGAAGCCAGTGCATCTGCTGGCTCGGGCAAAATGGGCAGCTCGGCGACGGGATTGATTTTCGCAACAACAGACTGAGGTAACTGCGGGCTCAGAGAAGTCAGCACAGAGGCATCCTGCATCACCATGGAAGCAAAAAATTCCAGCAGTTGCGGACTGAGTTGACTAAACCCGGCAAGATGTAAAGTCTGCGGTAACAAGCCGGCATCGCGCAGGTGGTTTTGGTGCTCAATAATGACAGCGGGTAATTGGGTAGCAACCAGCCAACCCTGTTGATCAAGTCGGGTCGTGAACTCTGCTGACCAACGCAGAAACTGGCGATGATCATCACCGGCATAGTGCTCATCCGGTGCAGCTTGCGAAGAATAAGACTGCAGGGTTTTGAATGCCCGGGACAAGCCTCGGGCTGTCGCAACCGGATTCAACAATGGTACTGATGACGTTTCGAGAATATCCTGCCAGATGAGCATCTCCTGATCAGGATCCAGCAACTGACCTTGTACCTTGCCGTCAATCACAAGCCTGGCATACAAACTGTGCAGCCAGGCATCAAGCGGCAGGATTGCCGGTGTTTCCCATGCAATCACCCGTTCAGCAGCACGGTTTTCCTGGTAGCTCTGATGCAAAGCTCTGGCAAGTCGCCGATTGACAGTAGCCACGACTGCACCCAGCAAAATATCACCATCTACTGATTCATCAATCATCTTGACACTGTCTGTTGAATTTCAGGATCTGACGAGGAGCGTAAAGACGTCAGCACAGCAAAGCACTGTCGAGGCCGGCATCCACGCAAAGTGAGATGTTACACTACTGGCTTGTTTGGATAACCCTCGAATACGCATGTTTGACTGGATCGCCAGCCCCGAGGCATGGGTTGCACTCGCAACCCTCACCGCCCTTGAAATCGTTCTCGGCATTGACAACATCATCTTCATTTCGATTCTGGTCGCAAAGTTACCGGAAGAACAAAGAGATAGGGCCAGAAGATTAGGACTGGGTCTGGCAATGTTTGCGCGGCTGGCACTGTTGTTTTCAATCGCGTGGGTGATGGGATTGGTAGAACCCTTGTTCAGCCTGTTCGGGCGGGAAATTTCGGCACGTGATTTGATTTTGATTGGCGGTGGATTGTTTCTAATCGCAAAATCCACTCATGAGATACATGATAGCTTCGAAGATCCACCCGACAGTAACTCCAATATAGCAGTCAGCAGCTTCGGGGCTATTCTGGTGCAAATCGCGATACTCGATATCGTATTCTCGCTGGACTCTGTGATAACGGCAGTAGGCCTGGCTGAACATGTACCTGTAATGGCCATCGCGATTATTATTGCCGTTGGAGTTATGTTGCTGGCATCGAAGTCGATCGGAGATTTTGTCGACAAGAACCCCACCGTTAAAATTCTTGCGCTTTCGTTCCTGATTATGGTCGGCAGCGCACTGATTGCCGAGGGTATGAATTTCCATGTGCCCAAAGGCTATATCTACTTTGCCATGGCATTTTCGATCACAGTCGAATTTATCAATATTCGTCTGCGAGAGCGCAATACCAAAGTACTCAAACTGTACAAACAAATAGATACGGATTAGCACCCTGTTGCATCCAGCGCGGTGCAGCGAAAATCGAGACCCCAGTTATGACTAACAAATCAATCCTGGTCACCGGCGGTGCCGGCTATATCGGCAGCCACGTCGTCAAACTACTCGGTGAGCAAGGTGAGCGCGTGGTGACCCTTGATAACCTGTACACCGGCAATCGTGAAGCTGTATTGGCAGGAGAATTTGTCGAAGGTAATACCGGAGATACCGAGCTGGTCTCGAGGCTATTAAAAGATCATCAAGTCGACACCGTTATGCACTTCGCGGCACACACCATCGTGCCGGAAAGTGTCGAAGATCCACTCAAGTACTACCACAACAACACCAGTAACACGCGAAACCTGCTGGCCTGTTGTCAGCAAGCTGGTGTGAAGCACTTTATTTTTTCATCCACAGCCGCCACCTATGGCATCCCTGCCAATGACCGCGAACCTTGTGTCGAAACATTGCCTACAGCGCCAATCAATGCTTACGGCATGTCGAAATTAATGTCTGAAATCATGTTGACTGACCTGGCAAAGGCTTGCGATATGCGACATGTCATCTTGCGGTATTTCAATGTGGCAGGAAGCGATCCTGACGGAAAAATCGGACAGTCCACCAAAAACGCGACGCTTCTGATCAAAGTCGCGGCTGAAGTGGCTGTTGGTAAACGCGACCACCTCAAAGTGTTCGGCACCGATTATCCAACCCCCGATGGCACAGGTGTCAGGGACTATATCCACGTATCCGATCTTGCCAGCGCTCACACCAGCGCACTCGACTATTTGCGCAAGGGTGGAGATTCCAGCTTGATGAATTGTGGATACGGCAAGGGGTTTAGTGTCAAAGAGGTGATTGATTCTGTCAACCGCTTGAGCGGTAGCGAGATCAGTGTTATCGAGGAGCCGCGCCGCGCAGGTGACCCACCATCGTTGATTGCTGCCGTTGACAAAAT
>CALFCE010000313.1 GCA_937951215.1 uncultured Granulosicoccaceae bacterium | reverse complement strand
AATATGGCGCGAATCACACTGGCGAAAGAAGCGCCCGTCGCGCACGATAGAGTGGCTACCGTCGCGGCAGCCGGGGCATTGAGGTTTCACGTCCTTGTAAACCTTTGATGTTGTGTTGAGCTTTTAGTCTACCCTATTTCTTTATCACCAGTGAAGTAAGCCAGTTTGCGGCAGTGCACAAGGTATCAGTATTCAAGTTAAACTACACACTCTCATGTAGTCAGGAGCTGCTCTGATGGTCATGCCAATGTTGTTACCGATCATCCCGTTGCTGAAAGTCATTGCGCTGGGATCTGTCAAACTGGTTTTTCTGGCTGTCGGTGCCGGCTTTTTTCCGATCTATACCTTGCGTGTCATTTTAGGCGGTGCCACCGGAATGTTGATGCCTGCCTTGAAATGGCTGCTGGAACGTGAGCGTCTCGATGAAGCCGATTTCCATCGGATCACCAAGGATCTTGAGCAGCTTTCCGAACTTGAGTTTACTCGTGGCGAGGCGCGGCAGGTGTTATGGGTGGTAATAGGCAAGACCGTGAACAACATGCTGAGTGCAGTGGTGGGGCTACCGTCGGCAATAGGCCGTTTCTTCTCAATGTTGAAAAACCGTAACTCCTGACGCCCAACTGGCACATCTCTCAGTGCAACACGGCCCGTGCTTTTATGCCAGAACCGCATGCCAGTACCGTATGCCAGAACCGTCAACTGTTCGACTCCCTGACGTGGCAGCCATTCACGCCACAATTTGTTTAAAACCGGTTTAAAGTCGGTAATCGCTTTATTATCAAGGGTTTCAATCTGAGGCACCGAAAGTGGTGGCCTGATCGTCAATTTAGCGCCGTTTTCATGCCATATTTTTATGATAGGCTTTCTAGCATTATCACGTAACTGTCGGAATTTTAAGTCATCATGAAGCTTTACGAACCGATTGCTGTTGGATTGTTCGCCGTTGTCGTGCTTGCCGCATCGTATTCCCTTGGCAAAAAGATTGGCTATGATCAGGGCTTCGAAAAGGGCAATACCGACGCTTTTGCCGAAGGCCACATTGCCGGGTTTAATGATGCACTTGCCAGTGTTGCCCAAGAGAGTGTTGCGGAGAACCAAACCCAGTAATGCCCCACCTGCCTGCTTACACAGCTCTGCGCCAACGCTGCGCTGCGCAAACATTTGTGTTAACCCACCCCGGTTTCCACTAAACCCGCTCCCGCCATCCTGGCGTCGATAATTCTTGCCCGAATTCGGGTGTTCCCTCCAAATCCTCTGGTAATGCAGGCTGTTTCACATTAAGTCGGTGTGGTGCAGGGCGATAACAAACCTATAGCACCAGCCACAGACTGGTGTTGCGGACAGAGATTTCTCTGTAGCCGATTTACCAACCTGTGAGCTGAAAGGGGTCAGTTATGAGCGCCAGCGCCATTTTGTTAGTTTTATTAATCGCTTTTTTGGGGTTTGCAGCCATTGTTTATAACAAATTGGTTGCACAGAAAAATCAATTCAAAAATGCGTTTTCGCAGATTGATGTTCAATTGCAACGACGCTACGAGTTGATTCCAAACCTTGTTGAAGTTGCGCGCGGTTACATGAAGCATGAAAACGAAACATTGGTCGGTGTAACCGAGGCTCGCAATACGGCCAGCGAAAAAGCAAAAGCAGCCGCAGCAGCTCCAGACGATGCAGGGCTGGTAGGTGCTTTGGCTGGTGCCGAAAAATCTCTGGCTGGAGCGATGGGTCGACTTAATGTTGTTATGGAAGCCTATCCGGATCTAAAGGCCGATCAGCAAATGCAGGATCTGGCGAGCGAACTGACAACCACCGATAACCGGGTAGCCTATGCTCGACAGGCTTACAGTGACGCTGTCATGCGCTACAACACCTATCGTGAACAATTCCCTGCGAACATTCTGGCGGGTGCGTTTTCGTTCAAAGAAGCAGATCTTTTTGAGCTTGAAGACAAGAGCCATGCAGAACCCGTGCGAGTCTCCTTTGCCTGAAGCCACTTTGCTGCGTAATTTTGACTGATGCCTGTCAACGGCAATCCGGTTAACTGATCTGATATGGATTTTTTTGGCCAACAGCAACAGGCAAAAAACCGCTCGCTGTTCTTGCTGATCCTGTTTGCTGCAGCGATGCTGTTTCTCGCTGCGGTGGTCAACGGGATCGGTAGCTTGATCGGATTTGCTCTGGGTCAATCATCCTCACCTCTTGAGTTAAATCCTTATGCGCTGTTTATAACCGGCCTGTTCTGGTTCATCATTTTCTGCGGCTGTTTCTTTCGCTGGCTGGATGTTCGTGGTGGTGGTGACAGGTTGGCTAAACACTTCCGGGCGGAGCAGGTGATCTCGACTTCCCGTGTCCGCGCGGATAATCAATTGATCAATGTGGTTTCCGAGATGGCTGTTGCAGCCAGTGTGGTGCAACCGAATATCTGGGTGATGAGACGAGAACCCTCCGTTAATGCATTTGTGCTGGGTTCTGCATCAGAGCCGGCGCTGGTGGTAACCCAAGGTTGTCTGGATACGCTTGATCGTGACGAATTGAAAGCTGTTGTTGCGCATGAGATGGGACACATCGTTCAAGGTGATCTGCAAATCAATATGCGCCTGCTGATCGTCATGGGCGGCTTGATGGCAATTACAGAAGTGGGCCACGGTATGGGGGGCAACGATCCTCATAGCGAAAACCTGATGGCAGGGGTAGGCAAGGTGTTATGCCTTTTTGGCGGCATGTGCGTTTTCCTGGGCACGGTTATTCGTTCGGCGTTCTCGCGCAAACGGGAGTTTTTGGCTGACGCCAGTGCGGTTCAATTTACAAGGAACCCGGACGCGCTGGCCGTGGCCTTGCACAAGATACAATCCGGCCGGGAGGATCGGTGCCTGAACAGTCTGTTTGGCGAGGAGCTGGCGCATCTGTGTTTTCAGATTCCGCGGGTACGCTCTGTACTCGGGCGAGTGCTGGCCACGCATCCACCGATCAAAGACAGAATTCATGCTATTGATCCTCACTTTGCTGTCAAACATCGCGCGCGGCAAAAAGAGGTTAAAAAACAGCAGTGGCAGCGTTCGCAACAAAATTCGAGTGCCGGGGCTCGCTCGCAGTCGATTGCCGGCACGGTCCCGGGGCTTGTTGGGGCTGATAGTGTCAACGCAGAACCCAGCGATCTGGCGAATATCGGAGCGGTGGCAACATTTTCCGGTTTGTCAGAACGACTCGAGCTGATGTTGCCCGATGCAGCATCATGGCTGACAGCCATTTTTGCATTGTTTGCCTCTAACGAGGTGGCGCAACGCCGACAGTATGTAAATTCAATCGCGTTTGCCTATGACAAGCCTTTTGCTGCCAAGGTTGAAAAACTGCTCAATGATATCGGGCCGAATCTACAGCAAGAAAAACTGGCGGTGATCGAGCATGTGGCGCCGAAGTTAAAGACCAAGGTCAAACCGGAAAACCGGATGCGTTTGCTGAAAAACCTGGAGAAGATGGTAGAGCTCGAAGGTGAGTCCAGCATCGAAAACTATGCTGCCCTGCAGCTGATCAGGCGTTTGCTGGATGCTGATTTTCCAGTGCTGACGCAAAAGGTTGATGTCGGTCAGAATAACGAAAGCCAGAAAAATGCACGACAAAAAAGCAGCGCCGACCTTGAAACGAAGATGGCCCTGCTGCTTTCACTAATGGTCGAAGCATCGGGTAACAGCCCGGAAAGGCTGGATGCCGAGTATAGCCGTGTATTGAAGTGCTATACCCAAAAAACGATTGAACGTCGATCGTCATCAGAGCCCGGTGTACTTGAGGATATGCAAGTTGCGTTTCAGGTACTCAATGCACAGCCACTGGCTACGCGCGAGCTCTTCGTAAACCATTGTCGGGAGATCGCGCATGCCGACTTTTATACTAACCGCAATGAGTGGATAGTGTTGAATCTGTTTGCCGCTTCTCTGGGCCTTGATGACCAGCCTTTGCAATCTGCCGCCTGAGCTGCGGTGACGGCAATTCCTGCCATTCGACAGTCTTCAATTGCCCGATAGTAAAACGTCTGCAGCGAGATCGGGTCGGTCCGTGACCAGGCCGTCGGCTCCCAAATCGCTCAGCTTGCGCATCATGGCCGTATCATTGACTGTCCAGAAACTGATCTCCAGTTGCAATGACTTTATATGATTGATAAACGACGGTGTCGCCAGCGGAATACCAAAATAACTGCATGGAATTTGTAGCGCCTGATAGTCCCTCGGCAGGGGCGGTTTGCGCCCCATCAGTTGACGAAAGTAAAGTTGG
>CALFCE010000312.1 GCA_937951215.1 uncultured Granulosicoccaceae bacterium | reverse complement strand
ATTACCGCTTGCATGGCAGAGAGCGCTGCTCAGTCCAGTGGTTTCACTGTTGAGCGTGTAATGTTGTCGAGGTTGGTTCCTTCAACCCGCAAAAGTTTTACAGATGCTTCGCGTACCGGGGCATGTACAGAACCCACGTTGTACACCTGAGTATCGCCGCGAACCATGGTGTAGGTCCGGCTTTTACGGACAAATCGAGTACCTTGCTCCTGCTTGACTATCGCCCAGTCACTCATTTCGGTTTCTCCCTCAGCCTGCCCGTACACGGCCCAGCTCGGCCCGTGATCATGCGGTTTGCCAATGGCGGGTTCGTCATAAACATGGCTGCAAATACAGAATTCGAGCTCCGGGTCCTGATAGAGAATCTGGCGCACATCGTCACCGGATTGGCGAGTGAAGTTGCTTGCAACAAAGTCATCGTCGAGGCAAGCCTGGGTGATAAGAGAACATATCTGGCCGGCAGACTCAGCGGTAAGGTTTTGAAAAGCCACCTTGTCAGCTGCGGTCCCGTGATTTGTTTCAGGGCCTTTTTCTGAGTTGGGCAGAACGCTGTCCAAGCTGCTGATTGAATCGCCGTCCGGGCCATTTGCCTGGATTAACAGGCAATCCTTAAGCCGGCGCGCCAAGTCTTCAAGTGTGATAGTCATAAATCGAGAATAACACAACCATCCCGCGTTCTGCAGGGGCTCTGTTTACTCCGCTGGCAAGCGGTTCAGCAAAGCCAGTATTTCTTCTCTGGTGTTGTTGATAAAGCCCAACGGTGCTGCCATACCAACCAATACTTTGACATGACCGCCCGAGGCGTTGACAAACTTGACTGGCATGTTGGCAGCTTCAAGTGCTGCGGTAAATCGTTCGGAATGATAGAAAAAGACCCTCTCGTCTTCTTCCGCATGAAGTAACAAGGTTTCAAACCCGAGATGCTCAGGCCTCGGCGTGACACCAGCAGCATTTTTGATCAGCTTGACAGGATTAACAGAGACCGGATCGTCAAGCGTGCTGAATACGGCCATGACTTCGGGGTCATCCATAGGCAGATCATATGGGCCAGATAACGCGATTAGTCCGCTGACAGGAGACTGCACCGCAGCGGCCTGAAAATATTTCGGGTTGGTTGCAAGTACTGCCGCGGTGTGGGCACCTGCTGAATGCCCCATCAGAACCAGTCCCTTGCCACGGTCTGATTCAGGCCGCAGATTTTGTTCGTAGTGGGCAATTGCCAGAGCCACATCGTTGATGAAATCCGGATACTGAAACTCGGGATAGAGCCGGTAATTCGGGATGAGTACCGTATGCCCTCGACGCACCAGGTTGGAAGCGACAAACTCGTAATACTCCTTTTCACCCCCTTTCCAGGCACCACCATAAACAAACACAATGGTACGAGGGGTGAACGGTTTGCCGTTAGCCGAGGACTTTCTCGCGCGCTTGGGCCGGTAAAGGTCCATGGACTGGCGCTCACTGTCGGCGTATTGAATGTCGAGAATCCGTTCAACATTGAATGGGCGGGAAACACCGTTGTAAACGCTGATTGCTCTATTGGCAGAACAGCCGTAGAGGATAATGACCAGAGACAGCAGCACACCGGCACACACAATCTTTTTTGAAGTTCTTGAATTTAGCCTGCTGGAAGTCAGCCATTCGGTAGTTTTGAATTCCCTTTGCATTTTTTCTCCCTTGGATACGCTGTATTGTTGACAGTTGGCCCGAGTCTGGCCTGCGTTTTAGCCTGAACCGCCTAGAGCAGGTTGTTGAAAAAGTCCATCCAGGACTTTTTCAACTCGCTCAATCCCGGCACATGTCCGTGATTGGCTCCATCAATCAATCACTTGCGTGATCGATTGATACTTGAGCCATCCCTGGCTCACCTAGCTGGCTGTTTTCAACAGCCTGCTAGGTGTATGGTAACGTAGTGCTACCGGCAGAATCCATACTGAATATCAAGTGAAAGGTCGGCATTGAAAACCTGTCATCGTGCAACTACCGCAACCCCACCATAACAATAGCCAAAAAATAGAAGCCTCCCAGATAGAAGCCTCCCAGAGCATCGACGGTGGAGAGCTGCCGGCAACCTATCTCTATGTTTTGGTTGCCCTCGTCAGTTTTATGCTGGCGGCAGCTGTTACCTCAGGAGTTCAACATTGGGGGACGATATCGGCACTATTTTATGAAACACATCTTGCCAAGTATGAGGTGATGACCGGGGATCGAGGCCCGACAACCTATCTGGTGTTTCATAAAAATCTCGAAGCATTGAAAGCACTGGCAAACGAGCATGACGACATCCTGGGCGTTGAGCAATCCGAATTTAGCAGTGTGGCCAAAATGGCATTTCAATCAGCCCAATCTCCATTGATAAAAGTTGTCAGTGAGCATCCGTCGGTGACCAATATGGTTAACCGTAACGTGCCGATGATTTGTCATTAGGTTTATCGCCTTTATGATTAGCCTCGGCTAGTTAATCACCACCGTCAACGATCGTGTGTCGCGGTTGTCTCCGTCTGTACCTGCTGATACACGTTGTGATCTTTCTTGTTTGACGGCGAACCAGATGAACAGAATAATCGCGGCTTGCAGTGGAAGGCGGAGGTAGAGCAGCCACTCTGGTATCGATGAGAATTGCCCGGCATTAAGAGCCATATGCAGGTTCGCCGGGAAAACTGCGATGCACAGCAGTATTAACAATATCGCACCCATGTATCGAGTAACCGGAAGTAAAATAAGTAAAGCGCCAAACAATTCGACAGCACCGCTCAGGTAAACAAGTTCTGTGTGAAAGGGCAAGTAAGCTGGCATGGCGCGGGTAAAGGTTTCCGGTGCGGCAAAATGTGCCAGACCGCCCATCAGGAAGAACACTGCTACAACCCCTATGGGCCATCGCGATAAAAAACCGTTTGTTGCTTTTTCGATATCAGTCCTTTGCGTCGATGCAATCATGTCAATCTCCCTGGTCTAATCGATCTTCCGTTTTGATTCAGTTATCCCGGTACGGGTCCTTGCTCCCCTCGGGTGGTGTTGTTTTGCCAACTCGGGTTTTACTGTTTTTCCTGTTTTTATCGTTTTCCTTGGTTTTATCGTTTTCCCTGGTCCTCAGGTTTACTGTTTTCCTCAGGTTTACTAATTTTCGAGTCCCCTGATTCTGTCTGATCGGGTTTCCGTTGATCAGCCACTGTTACATCAGTTTCAAAAGCCTCAGGCACGTTGTCGATCTGTCTGAGCTTGCTGTTGCCCTGTGTCTTCAAGCTGCTTGCTTTTTCTTTTACTCGGTTTGACACATCTCCGATCACCGGGATTTTGTGAAAATTCTTGACAGTCGCTTTGGTCGCCCTTTGTACAACCTGTTCTGCTGCCTTTTTCGAGATGAACATGTATACAAACCGCTTCAGCAGCAGTGTGAACACCACCACAATGATCAGAGGCCCGAGAAACCCCAATAACAGTATACGATCGAGTTTATTGCGAGCTTGCCACCACTCAAACACCGACTGACCCCATGATTTCGCTTTGGTGTAAATTCGTTCAACCCAAATTTGCAGAAATTCGCTTTTGCGATGTAGCCAGTGCAAGCCGGCCAACAACCAGGGTAAAAAGAGGCCTTTGATGATGCCCATTTTTGAAACACCAATGATGATATTCAATGCCGAACTGAGAAATACCAGCAAGAAGGTTCCGAGGGCTGTCAATACAACACCAAACTTCAGTGCAATCAAGGCCGCGAAAAACGCAAAAACCGGAGCCAGCAGTGTCATCACAAAAGACCAACCGGTGGCTAATTCCTTCCAAAGCAGCGCGGTGACGATAGCGAAAATCAAATAGCCCGCTGCAATCTTCCAACGTAAAGGGGTCATAAAACCCATTTGTCAGTCCTTTTTGTGGAACTTGGTGTCATATGAGGTATCAGAGGTCTGTGCGTTTGGTGAGTGGTAGGATTATACTGAATTTGACTTTGAATCACTCGTCGCCACTGATCTGGCGCGAGTCAGTTTAACAGGCAGTGAGAGAACTTATTATGCAGAAGCTTGGCGAGTATCAACCACCGGAGATTTGGAGCTGGGAAAGCGAAAGTGGTGGTGCCTGGGCGAATATAAACCGACCGATTGCCGGTGCGACCCATGAAAAAGCGTTACCCGTCGGTAAACATCCCCTGCAACTTTACTCTCTGGCAACGCCCAACGGCGTGAAAGTGACGGTGATGCTTGAAGAGCTTTTGCAGGCCGGTGTGGCCGAGGCTGAATATGATGCTCATTTAATTAAAATTGGGGATGGCGATCAGTTTGGCAGTGGCTTTGTCGACTTGAACCCCAATTCGAAAATCCCGGTATTGCTCGACCGCAGTACCGAGCCGGATACCCGTATTTTTGAGTCTGGTTCCATATTATTGTATCTGGCGGACCGTTTCTCAAAGTTCATACCAAGTGCCCCCGCGGGCCGTGTTGAGTGCCTGAATTGGCTGTTTTGGCAGATGGGAAGCGCCCCGTACCTTGGTGGAGGTTTCGGACATTTTTATAAATATGCACCGGTAAAAATTGAATACTGCATCGATCGGTTTGCAATGGAAACCAAACGCCAGCTGGATGTGCTCGATCGCCGTCTGGCTGACAATGCGTTTCTTGCCGGAGAAGAATACAGCATCGCCGACATAGCGGTTTGGCCATGGTACGGTCAGTTGGTTTTAAACGTTGTTTATGAAGCGAGTGAGTTTCTGCAAACCGACGACTACACCCATGTTAATCGCTGGGCAGAGTCAATTGCCTCGCGACCTGCAGTTCAGCGTGGCCGTATCGTCAATAAAACATCTGGTCCGCTGCATGAGCAACTTCACGAACGTCACGATGCCTCGGATTTCGAGTTGCGAACGCAAGATAAACTGGCGAGTAGTGACTGATCAGCAATTAAAGTATCTCGGTACAGACCAAAACCGTTTCTATCCAGTTGCGTAAAAATTGTTGCCTCGGATTTGGCGGTTTTGGATAAGGCGTCAGCTGGTCTGTTTTTATTTTTGTCAAGACTGCTACGCATTAACGGGCGTGGGATTAATCGGAGTAAGAGTAGAGCTCTTGCAGCACTTGTGGGTACTGGCGGTCAATGTCACTGGCAATCAACCCGGGCCCATGGACACTCGCAGCCTTGGAATGCATCCAGACGCCAGCACAGCTGAGGCGAAAACCAATCTCTTGCCATTGGGTTTGCCTGTCCGGAGTATTATCTCCAGTCGGCTGGGAATCATGATTCTCAGCCAAAGGTTCCGCCAGAGAATCCTTGCCAGTCTCTGAGTGAGTCTCCAAGTGAGACCCAGTCTGAGACCTTAGCTGGGATCTAACATAAGACCCGGCTAGCAGCCCGCCAATGGTTCCAGCCAGCACATCTCCACTGCCAGCGGTTGCCAGCCAAGCGGGCGCGCAAGCACTGATAACCTGAGCGCCTGCGGGCGAGGCTATTACAGTGTCTGCTCCTTTATAGACAACCACGGCACCGCTCAGTGCAGCAGCCCGCTTTGCAAGCTCACATTTGGACAACTGACCTGTGTTTGGATCCGGGGTTTGTGCTTGAAGCTCTGTGCCAAACAAGCGCCGGAATTCACCCTGATGAGGTGTCAAAACCACGGGGGCCTTGCAGCGCTTAATCGCATCGAACAACAGTGCGCTGCACTGTTCAAATACCGTTAGTGCATCTGCATCCAGTACCGTGGCGCGGTGGCAGGACAGCGCTGCCAATACCAGCTCTCGCGTTTGGTCTGAACACCCGAGTCCTGGCCCCAGCACGATGCTGCTCAAGCGTTGATCATCCAATACGCCGATCAGGTCCGCAGCTGCGTCAATGCGAAGTTGCATTATCTCCGTCAGGTGCATTGCGTTGATGTCCAGAGCATCTTCTGGTGAACCCATCGTGACCAACCCGGCACCACTGCGCAGCGCAGCTTTTGCAGCCAGCCTTGCAGCTCCTGTTGTATGGCGCGATCCGCTGATCACCAGCGCATGGCCTCGATTGAACTTATGAGCATCAAGCTCTGGAGGTTGGATATGGTGTTTGAATACAGAGGGGGTGTTTTCGACAATTATTGGACCCAGTTGATCAAGAACCTCCGGATCTATTCCAATGTCGCACACGGTGGTGCTGCCACAATAGGAACGACCGGGCAGCAAAAGGTGGCCTTGCTTGCGTCGGAAAAAGGTAACCGTGTTATCCGCCTTGATGGCTGTGTTTACGATAGTGCCTGTGGTGCCATTAACTCCGGTCGGAATGTCGACACTCAGTACCGGGTAACCGGATGTGTTAACTGCCTTGACCAACGCCAAACCTGATCCGGTCAGCGCCCTGGCAAGGCCAGCGCCCAATAAAGCATCAAGGATCAGGTGGTATTGTTGTTGTGGACCATTTTGATCCCAGCCCGAGGGAAGCTGGCCAATTTCACAGCAGGAAACTGACCCGGTCCAGGCCTGACAGGCCTCGACGGCATCAGGGGCGGAGGACTTGTCGGTAGCTGTCAGCAAACGGTATTCGTTCAGTGTTCCCAGAAACACGACCTCGACGTTGTAACCCGCACCAGCCAGTTGTTGCGCCGACAGAAAGCCGTCTCCACCATTGTTCCCCTTGCCGCACAGCACCAGTATCCTGGTTTGCTCGGGAAGGCGCATCGGAGCCTGTTCTGTAACCAGCTCCATGGCTCTGTCGGTAACAGACTCTGCAGCCCGTGTCATCAACGCAAAACCACTGACGCCACGCTGCAAGGTCAAGGCATCTGCATGATACATTTGCTCGTTGGTTAGGAGCGCGTTCTGATGGGGCTTAACGGCCAAACTGGTCCACTTCACTGGTGATGAAAAAATAGGGTAAACTAAAAGCTCAACCAACATCAAAGGTTTACAAGGACGTGAAACCTCAATGCCCCGGCTGCCGCGACGGTAGCCACTCTATCGTGCGCGACGGGCGCTTCTTTCGCCAGTGTGATTCGCGCCATATTCAACGTTTTCGCTGCCGCCATTGCGGACGCCGATTCTCAGCCTCCACCCACTCACCACGCTATCGGCAGAAGTGCCGGCGCATCAATGCTCTGGTACAGGAATTAATGACGCTTGGTGGCATGGCGCAGCGAGATCTGGCGAGTTTCCTCGGTGTGTCGAGAACCACACTGGTCAGGCGGTTTCGCTTTTTGGCAAAGGAAGCCCGCGAGCGTCATGCAAAAAATCTGGATCTTGTCCTCGCAACCCAGGGGCAGTTTGAGGACCTTCAGTATGATGAGCTACACACCTTTGAGCACAGCAAATGCAAGCCAACGGTGGTCGGCCTGGTGTTAACCAAAGACAGACGTTTTATCCTCGGCTCCAGCGTTGCGCAAATACCCGCCTCCGGGCCTCTGGCTGCA
>CALFCE010000311.1 GCA_937951215.1 uncultured Granulosicoccaceae bacterium | reverse complement strand
GACACCCACAATTTGCAAATTGTGGGTGTCTTGATTTTGCTGGTTTTGGCTAGTGAACCATATAGTCGTTAGGAGTGTTCTCTACGATGTACTTGGTTGCCTCGAGGATTGCCGAGCGGATTGCCTTTTCCATGGGTGTCTTGGAGTAGGCTCCGAGACCACCTGACATGCCGCTTCCACCAGTGAATGCGCCGAGGGCTGCGCCGTAGTTGATGTCAGTCGCTTCGGTTTCTACGGTGGTTGCCGCCAGATTGATGCTGTTTTTGGCATCGAAGATTCTGATGGTCATGGCAAGTGAAGATTTTCTGTAACCGCCCGATACCGCGCCGGCTACCGCTTTGGCGGTTTTTCCGAAGATGCCGGCAATGCTGCCGCTCGATCCGGATGAGCCCGGTGCCCAGCCGGTGATAGCCGCTTTGATCACCAGGTCAGCTCCTTTGACATTACCTCTTTGCACGCCAGTGCTATCGGTATAACCGTCTTCCTGTATGCCAATTTCGGTTTTGATCGCATCAAAGTTCTGACGCTCTAGCACCTGATAACGCTTGCTCTGAATCAATGCGGTATTCAGCATGTCTTTCAAACCTTCGGCATAGGCAGACTGTTCTTGCCGGGAGAAAGAAAATTCAGTACCACCGATCCCAATGGTTGTTTTCGAACCACCGGTGTTCCAGTCAAAATCAAATACCGCAACACGCGCTTTCTTGCCGTTATAGGCTGGCAAAACATCTTCCAGACCGCGATCGACCTTACTCGTCACCGTACTCTTGGGTTCCAGCGCCGCACAACCACCTAGCGCCAGCGACGCAACCAACACACCTGCCAAAGGTGCACTGGTTCGCAGTGAATACAGTTTTTTCGCCTGTTTGGTTATATAGCCCATGCCATTGTTCTCCTGGTTCCTGACTCAATTGTTGTTTGTTACATCTTCAAATTCAATAAAAACTACACCGTGACCGGATTCTATCCCGATTTCGCTGTTATCAGCATAGTCTCATAAGCCGGCGCTGTCTCACCCAAATAGCTTTTCACAGCCTGCCCAACCGGCTTTGTCTGCCCGGCATTGTCATGCTTTGATTACAATCCGGCTCTGTGACAATCAGATTGCAGCTAACAATCCGCGCAGCATACCAGCATGAAACGCTCGTAAGCGGACCTGATGCTTCACTCTGCGCCGATCACGAGTGAGCCAGATCACACTTAGCAACATGAACCGGCAAATATCGGAGTCCAAATCACAGTTCCGGGCGGGTTGAAATTCAGCATTCAGCCCGGTTGGTCGCAACAAGTCGAGTGGGGTCCCCACTTGTTGTATCCGGCCATAACACTCATGTTGCATTCACCAAAACCCCAGATGTCCAGGGATTCCAGCGCTCTTCGTGCTTGGTGTATACGCCCTTTTACGCTCTCGATAACGATGTCGATGACGGTATTATTACCAGTTTGGGCTGGATCGCAAACCATAACAGCCCGAGCATCAATAACGCCCGTTACAATTCAACAGGGGCATCAAATCGAGGGATCAGCGTGGGTCTCATCCGCTGACACCAAATTGGGGAGACAATCGGATAGCACCAACCAGCAATGTGATATCCATGGCGGTTGGATAGATTCCGACGGAGATCGCATCCCCGACATCATCGAGTCGGCAGCCGATTTTGACGGTGACGGTATCGCCAACTATCTGGACACCGATTCGGACAACGACTCTATTCCCGATGCCAGTGAGGCTTTCAATGTCGAACGTCTGGCCAATCAAGACCTGAACGCGGACGGCATCGACGACACCTATGACGTTGACCCTGCGCTACTCGGCTTTCCGTGGCACGACCCGGAGAACGACGGTGTGGCCAACGATCGGCTACCCATCGACTCCGATGACGATGGGCAACCGGACTATCTCGACACAGACTCGGACAACGATGGATTGCTCGATGCTGATGAAATCAATACCGTCACCAGTACCATTGAAGCCGATACTGATAAAGATGGATTGTCCGACTTTGAAGAACACACACTCGGCACGGCAGCTCATAAATGGGACAGCGACGGAGGTGGCGTGGGTGACGGTCTGGAGTTGCAGCTGGGCACTGATCCACTGCAAAAGGACGATGATCATATTCACGAAGGTCGCCCTGATGCGGACAATGATGGCATCGCCAATCACCTCGAAGGCCATGGCGACGCGGATCTGGACAGGGTGCCCAACTACCTCGATCTCGACAGCGACAATGATGGCTGGTTTGATACTGTTGAAGCAGGATTGATTGATGCTGATAACAACGGTACGACAGACGATTCGGGTAGTGTTGCACTTGCCCTACCTGATCATGATCACGACGATGTCCCCGACTTTCTGGATCTCGATTCCGATAACGATGGTATAAGCGATTCCCTTGAGCTGCCTTCGAGCGCTTTGACGACCAGATTTAACCTTAATCGTTTCGATATCGACAACGACGGCTTGAACAACAACGTTGATCTCGATGCTGATGGAGACATGCAACTGGACATTAACGAAGCCGGGTTTTTCCACAGCAACGGTAACGGTATTGTCGATGTCATGACGGATATCGATATCGACGGAATACCGGACTCTGTCGACATGGATTTTTTTCCCACCGCAACCGATTCTGATCTTGACGGTATCGCTGACCAGTTCAATACCCAACATAGCATCGAAACCATCACCACGATGAACTGGACGACTATGGAAGAGGAGATCGTGGTGTTACCGAACAACGATCTGGACCATGACAGCATTGTGGACCGACACGACCCCGATCATGATGGCGACGGCCAGGCCGATGAATTTGGGTATCTGGCCATCAGCCAGCAGGATGCGGATTCAGACACGCTGATTGATCTGTTTGACAGTAACAACACGCTCGCAGCGACCCCGGTCAGCGATACGGACGCAGCAACCAATACCGAGCCTCAACTAACCGACACCGAAGCCAGACCTCCGGTACTCAGACCTGTGCCGCCCTACATCAGCTGCGCAACAACCAATGAGCCTGACACGACAACTGAGGAGCCACCCTCGCTTGCCGCAGCCATCCCGGACACGCAGACAGAAACTCAATCTGCATCCAATTCGGCTATTGCAGCCGCGATAGACGCACAAATAGGAGCAGCATCTGCAAACGCATCACTGACAGATCAACAACTATCAGGCAGCCAATCCAGCAATCAAACCGGTAGCGGATCAGTTAGCCTGATTGAAATGTTGGCGTTTATGCTGATTTTCCTGTCAGCGCTGAGATGCAGGGCAGCTGGTACCCTGCAGAATAAAACGGCCTTCTACTAACTGCAGACCTTATACATGGCATGTGAGCGGTTACTGGTGTGAGGGCGTACCTCCCCTGCCCAGCGACCCTTTTCAACAGCCGTGGCCCAGGCATCACTTGCCACCACCTCCGGGCTATCAACTTCATACAACGCCATATAAGACGGAGTAGGCGCGTCAACCTCTTTCTTGGCGCCAGCCATGGCAAACGTGAATGCTTCTCCCTTGACCCGGGTGACTGACCGAACCCCCTCGATCTCCATCAGATACGGTACGTGTTCAGTATCGTAGACCTCATTGAACAAGTCGTCGTAGGCCGGATCCACATCCATAGCCACGCACAGCAAATAACGGGTACTAATTGACATTTGGAACTCCACTATCTCAGCGATGAACAATCTCAAACGATTACTTATTGTACCTGACAGGACGAGCTTCAAGCTGCACACAACAATAAAACCGTCCAGAAGTGCGTTGCCACCACGATCGCCACCATGGCCTGTTACGACACTCTGTAGTATCTTCTACTTTTGTATTCGCGCTGACTTGAGGCCAATATGTTTACCGAGCAGACACTGAAGTTCCTGAAAGAGCTTGAAAACAATAACAACCGGGAATGGTTTGACAGCAATAGACAGCGCTACGAAGACCTGGTCCGCGAGCCGGCTTTCGATTACATTAATTCGATGCAAAAACCAGTGGCCGATATCTCCCCTTATTTTCTGGTCACTGCAAAAAAAACCGGAGGGTCCCTGATGCGAGTATTCAGGGATACCCGTTTCAGCAAAGACAAGACACCTTACAAAACCAATATTGGCATTCAATTCAGACATGTCGCGGGAAAAGATGTGCACGCACCCGGTTTCTATCTGCATATCGAAAATGGCGAGTTATTTCTTGCTGCCGGGGTTTGGGGGCCAGACACACCCACACTAAACAAGATCAGAATGTTGATCGATGAATATCCACAAGAATGGTTGGATATCAAACGCAAATTAATCAACAAAAAGACTGGCTTCGAATTTCACGGCGACTCTCTGAAGAGGCCACCGAAGGGATTTTCCAGCGATCACCCGCAGCTGGAAGACTTAAAGCGCAAACACTTTATTGCTTTCAAACCGATCGATAAAAAAACCGTGCTTGGCAAACCTGCAACCCGAGCTACCGCTGCTTTATTCAAAAAAACAGCGCCACTGGTTCAATTTATCTGCGAGGCTACCGATCTGGATTTTTAATCCAGACCAATGATTCTGGCAGAAGCTTACCTTCCAAGCCGGAAGCTGGAAGCCTTATTACCGAGTAGCATCAGCAGGCTTGATTTTTGAACTCTCTGGATTGCGAGTGGCCAGATACATTCCGGGCAAAATCAGCAGAGCGCCTGCAACGTGAAACCATTGTGGTGGCT
>CALFCE010000310.1 GCA_937951215.1 uncultured Granulosicoccaceae bacterium | reverse complement strand
GCTGCTGCGACTGTCGGGGTGGCTTCGGCGGCCGCTGGTTCATCCGGCAGCAGTGGTATCGGTAATGGTGCGGCCAGTACCGGGGAGATGCCCAACGCCGACAAGATGACCAACGAGATTCAGGAACGTATCAAAATCCTGAATATGCGAGGCTCGGATGCCCCAAGACTCAACGTCAGCTCTTCCGAGTTTTCCGAACTGGCTCGTGGCTCTAGTGCCGGACTCCCGCCAGAGAAATTGTGGGAAGTCACCAAAATCCTGCGCTGGCTTTGCGCCTAGCTCGGGCTGCCATGGCTGCATCCGGTGATGCGGCTGGTCTGTGCAAGCTTGCTGACAGCAAGCTTGCAGACAGCTGAAATGCGCACCCGCCTGTTGACGGGTTTGCACATTTGGTTAACCGGAGACGGTGATCCTGCTACAATCCAGCGATGCGACCGCTTGTAGATTCAGCTCACCGACATTCCCTAAAGCGCGATTTGCTGGGGATTGTTTTATTTGTCGGCACCATCTGGCTGGTATTCCTGCTGGATTTCGTTCTGCCACTTGATAGCTTTGGCTTGATACCCCGCCGTCTTTCGGGACTTGACGGCATCGTCACCATGCCATTTTTACATGGCAGCCTCAAACATATCATCGGTAACACCGTTCCGTTAATCATCACGCTTTTTATTCTGGCAGGATCACGTGCCAATAGTGGGGTCATCGTTTGCATGATAGCGCTGTTGGCAGGGATTCTGTTATGGGTTTTTGGCCGCGAAGCCCGCCACATTGGTGCCAGCGGCCTGGTATTCGGTTTGATTGCCTTCCACATTTGCGCAGGCTTTTTCGAGAAACGCCTGAGCTCCATCGCCATCGCCGTCGGTGTTGGGCTTTTCTACAGTACCACCCTGCTAAAAGGAGTCGTGCCGTTTCAAAAAGGGGTTTCCTGGGATGGTCACTTACTCGGAGCATTTGCGGGTGCTGCGGTCGCTCTGGTAGTCGCACGAGAATTGCGCGCAGGCAATACCGGACAGATGAGCTGACAGAAGTTCGAGGCCTGACAAACTATGACTGGAGAAAAGCAAAACACCGGGACTGGAGAAAAACACTACACGGGTGGCGCGTTCAGAGGAAACTTTACTCAACAGGAACCGTTGCCTGAACAAGCGATCGCCAACGCAGTTGCACTGATGCGCACGGGGCGCTTGCATCGCTACAACACTGTGGGAGAAGAACTTTCTGAGACCTCCGAGCTCGAGCGTGAATTTGCGTCTTACATGCAAAGCCGTTTTTGTCTGGCCTGTGCTTCGGGCGGGTATGCGATGCATATTGCACTCACTGCCTTTGGCGTAAAAGCAGGTGAACCGGTATTAACAAACGCTTTCACACTATCCCCGGTGCCTGGAGCCATTCACAATGCCGGGGCAGCACCGGTATTGGTTGAAACCACGCGGCAGTTGGTGATCGACCTTGATCATCTGGAGCATCAGATTGTTGCCAGCGGTGCCCGTGTGCTGCTGCTCTCGCACATGCGCGGTCATATTGTGGATATGGATGCCTTGTGCCAACTTCTCGAGACCCACCAGGTAGCGTTGATCGAGGATTGCGCCCACACTATGGGCGCTTCCTGGGGAGGTCGAAAAAGCGGTTCATTTGGTGTGGCAGCCTGTTTCAGCACCCAGACTTACAAACATATCAACTCGGGTGAGGGAGGCTTGCTGGTTACCAACGATGATTCCCTGATGGCTAGAGCTACCCTGCTCTCGGGCTCCTATATGCTTTATCAGCGTAACGGTACCGTACCCGACGCCGACGCATTTGAACAAGCCAAATATCAAATCCCGAATTGTAGCGGGCGAATGGATAACCTGCGGGCTGCGATCTTGCGGCCACAGCTAGAGCTGCTTGACCAGAATTGTAGCCGCTGGAACGAGCTCTATCGGACTCTTGAGCAAGCGCTGCAAGGTCACAAGAATATTGAGGTGCCAGAACGCGATGAGCAGGAGTCCTATGTCGCCAGTTCTTTCCAGTTCCTGATTGATAATCTCTCCACGGAGCAGGCGAGAAAATTTGTAGGCGATTGCAAGACACACAACGTTGAATTGAAATGGTTTGGATCAACCGAACCCGAAGGGTTTACCAGCAAACACACAAGCTGGAAATATATCGAGCCTCATTCACTGTCGCAAACTGACACCGTGCTTCAAGGCTTGTTCGACCTGAGACTCCCTCTGACTTTCACTACCGAAGACTGCGGGCACATCGCCGAGATTATCCGGCATCACGCAAACAACATCGGTAAAGCATAACGGGCAAATTAACGCTGTTCAAAGAGCATGATTGGTAAACCGCGTTTCAGTCACCCACACACGGAGCGCCCTACCCTTTGTTATCGGATGACGGCGTTATCGGATGACGGCATTTTGCCATGCCTGATAATACACTGGAGACAATGCAGCAGGTTGATAACCCACTTGAAGACTGACACGAGAGCCAGTCCAGTCACTGGATGGAAGAGAGAAAACCAACTGTCCATTATCTTCCCGACCCGGCACGACTGTTATGCTCTCATAGTTGTCATCCGCATGTTGACGCAGACGCAATACTACGCTTTGAGAGAGTTTGAACAGATCCGCGGATGGCTCAACTAGCGGCTGCGAATACTTCACACGATACAACACCTTCGCATTCCCCCTATTATCATCCACGGCTTTATCCCCATCACTATCAAATCGAAATCCAGCTAGCTCCAGGCGCGGAAATTTATCTATCAGACCAGACTCGATAATCCCTTGTCTGGTTTCAGCAAGCCTGTTTTTCCATGCTTGCAGTACAAGGCCATAGTCACAATCAAGTTGTTGCAACAGACTTTGCCACCAGGCAATTCCCGACAACTTACGCAGTTGCTTGTCGGAAGCCAGATATCGAAGAACGTTTCCATGGACAGATTCCCCACATTGTTCAACCATCGCGGCAGCCCAAACTTCTCCAAGCGAATAGAAATACTCATTTGCATGATTCTGTGAGAATTGATCACTGTCACTCAAAACATCAAAACCGATGCGTTGGCGCTGCTCTGCGATAGACGCGACTCGCCTGCTCCACTCCCGCGCTTCTACAGCTTCCGGCACTACATTGAAGCTCAAATAGTCCGCCATCCCCTCGATATAAAATTTCAAACTGTTGTGGTGCTTTGATAACTTTCCGGCAGACAGTGATGATTGAAAGACATGCACTGTTTCATGAGCCAGCACCCGCCGCCTTTCACTGGCGTTTTGCCCAAAAGTAAGATCGAGTCGAATTCGCTTCCAACCGGCAGTACCTGCGTAGTGCGAACTGGTTCGAGTGCCGTCAACAATGATGTAGGGACTGGCTTCGGTTTCGAGCATGCTGGCAATGGTTCGATGATCGGGGTCAGCGGTCAGCAGTAATTGGTCAGTCACAGCCGATTTATCCGGACCACTAAAAAAGACATAGTGCGCTGACTCACTACGCAAGGTTGGGGCGTAGTTGCCATCACTCTGTTGATTAAACCTCCAGGCCAGCACCACACTGCTGACAATTAGCACCAGCAAAACCGCAAGTGCAGGCAAACCCGCAGCTAACGAGCGACCGAGCTGCGCTATCCGGCCACTAAACGTCCGTCGCTGGATGCCTCGAGACCACAAGAGGTAACCTGCAAACAAAAACATACCAGCAACAGGAATTTGAACCAGCATCGCCTCTACTGGCAATTGCAATTCATCGCCAAAATAACTGAAACGGAGTAATTCAAAAACATTAAACGGGCTGCTATGACGTTGTGCAAGCTCAAGCCAGGTGACAAACAGAAGCACCAAGGCATAGAGAATCAATCCACTCATGCGAAACCAGGATATGAAAATCCCGTGACTCAATACAACAAATAGATAGGATGCCATCAGTATCAGGTAGCGCCATTCAATCGCATGATAATAGCCACCATCAACTGAATCCGGATTAAACGAAATCGCAATGAATCCAAGGGCGTAGGCAAACAGCTCAAAACTCAGAACCAGTAAAATGGCAGCAACAAATTTGGCCAGAAATATCTGCGAGAAAGTCACTGGCAAGGCCATCACATAGTCAATGGTTTTCGAATCAACCTCTCGTGGAAACAATGAATATGCGATCGCCAGAATCAAAAGCAAAAACAACCAGCCGGAAAAGTAGTCGATCCCGGGATCACAGGCTGAGGCGCACAAACCGTAAAAAGTCAATTCATCCAGACGCTCGAAGAAAGGCATTAAAAAGTAACCAAAAAAAACCAGGGCCATAAACAGAATCGATATCGGCCTCAGTTCGCGAAGCTCTTTTGCAAGCAGCACTCTCATCTGACGATGACTCGACGCGCCATCAGTCGCAGCGGATAGGCCAGTTCCGGATGCAGTAGGTCGACGGCTAGAAATAAC
>CALFCE010000309.1 GCA_937951215.1 uncultured Granulosicoccaceae bacterium | reverse complement strand
AATCAAAGCCAACAACACTGACGCGCCGATCCCGCTAAGCAAACCCATCCAGGGTGATCCGGTCAGTGCGGCAACAGCACCGGCGGCAAAAGCTGCCGCCAGCATTTTACCTTCCAGACTGATATCAATAATACCCGAGCGCTCAGAGAAGAGCCCGGCCATGGCACACAGCACCAGTGTCGCTGACACCCTGAAAGTTGCATCCAGCATCGCCAACAATGCCCCTGCCCATTCAACCCCCATCAGCTGGCTGCTTGCACTTGAGGTGGACGCAACATCAGGTAAATCCGCACCACCCAAGGCCTCAACATCAGCGCAAGTGCGCCTGAAAACAGGATAATCAGGCCTTGAATCGCAACCACCATCTCGCGTGATACCTTCGGCATTTCAAATGCCAGTTCAGCCCCACCCTGATACAAAACACCAAACAGCAAACTGGCAAATATAATTCCAACAGGATGATTGCGCCCCATCAGCGATACGGCGATGCCGGTAAATCCATACCCCGCAGTAAAGTTGAGAATCAGGCGATGATGAACACCCATGATTTCGTTCACTGCCATCAGACCAGCCAATGCACCGGAAATACACATTGCGGAAATAACCACTGTTTTGGGCTTGATCCCGGCATAGACCGCTGCATCTTCGCTAAAACCGGCAGTTCTGAGTTCGTAGCCCCAACGGGTGCGCCAGATATAGATCCAGACGAGAAAGGCACACACCAATGCCAGCACTAACGACAAATTCAATGGGCTGCGAGTAACGTCAAAGCCGAACCATGCCAGAAAGTCATGCATAAACGGCATCCAGGCTCCCGGTTCAAACTCACGGGTTTCTGGTGACATGCTTCCTTTTTTGATCAACACGTTCACCAGTAGATAAACCATCAGGGAGGAAGCAATGAAGTTGAACATGATGGTGGTGATGACAACATGACTACCCCGATAAGCCTGTAGCCAGGCAGGGATAAATGCCCAGGCCGCACCAAACAGTGCAGCCGCGATAATACCGATAGGGATTAATAAAAGGGTTGGCAGGACACTATCGAGCAACAAGAATACAAGCCCGACCCCGAGTCCGCCGATCATGGCCTGGCCTTCACCACCAATATTGAACAGGCTGGCGTGAAACGCTACCGCAACGGCAAGACCGGTAAAAATAAAGTTCGTGGTGTAGTAAAGCGTGTAACCGATGGCCTCATCATAGCCAAAAGCTCCACGTATCATGATGGCCACCGCCTCCACAGGGTCCACACCAATGGTCAGCATGATCAATCCTGCGACAATCAGCGCAAGCAGAATATTCAACAGCGGGATCAGTACCACTTCGATCCACGCAGGTAATGGAACTGCGCTGGTGTTCATGAGGCTTGCTCCATCGCATTCGCCATCATCAAACCCAGCTGTGTTTTGTCGGCGTCACCACCTTTCACCTCACCAACAATACGTCCCTCGAACATCACCAGTATACGGTCACTAAGGGCCATGATTTCATCCAGCTCGACAGAGACCAGCAACACAGCACAACCGGCATCTCTCATTTCGATCAGCTTCTGATGGATCAGGGCGATGGCACCAATGTCCACACCCCGTGTCGGTTGGCCGACCAGCAAGACCTCTGGATTTTTTTCGAGCTCGCGAGCCAATATCAGTTTTTGCTGGTTACCACCCGAGAAGGTTGATGATCGAAGCGAGGGGTTTCCCGGCCTGACATCGAAACCTTCCATCAAACGGGCACACATCGCCCGAATCGATTTTAACTGCAAAAATCCCCTGATACTGTATTGACGTTCATTGTGATAGCCGAGCAAGGCAGATTCGGCAGCAGTAAACGCTTTGACCAACCCGAGTTTTAATCGATCTTCCGGCACATGATTAATATGCAGTGCACGGCAACGGGAGGGATTCAGAGGCTTGCCTGGTTTGCACTGATAACCTCCGATCTCAAAATCACCTGAACTGGGTTGCGCAATACCGGCCAGCACCTCCAGTAATTTGCTTTGGCCATTACCGGCGACACCGGCAATACCGACAATCTCTCCGTGCTTGACTGTAAAACTGATGTTATCTACCCGCTTCTTGCCGCGCTGATCAATCACGGTCAAATCGCGAACCTCAATACCTTTTCTTGAACCCGGGTTCTCGACACGCGAAAAGCTCGACTCCACCAGGCGTCTGCCCACCATCAATTCAGCCAACTCTTCGACACTGGTGTCGACTGTGTTCCTGTGAGCCACCATTTCACCTAAACGCAGTACGGATACCGTGTCTGTGATATCCATAATTTCACGCAACTTGTGCGTGATTAGAATAACGGTCACACCTCGCTCTTTGAGCGCTCGCAACACGCGAAACAGTTGATCCGCCTCTTGCGGTGTCAGTACACCGGTAGGTTCATCGAGTATCAGAATTTCTGCATGTCTGTACAGAGCTTTGAGAATTTCCGTGCGTTGCTGTTCACCCACCGGAAGCTCTCCCGTCACGGCATCCAGTTCAACACCCAGATCGTATTCGTCAGCAAGCTTTTGCAGCTCGGCTCGAGCATCGATCGAGCTTTTGTTCAGCAGGGCGTGCGATTCAGCCCCAAGCATGACGTTCTCCAGTACCGTAAGCGTATCCACCAACATAAAATGCTGATGGACCATACCAATGCCTACATCGATAGCATCTCTGGAGCTGGTGATCTGCCTTACTTTGCCGTCGATCAGGATTTCACCTCTATCAGCTTGATAAAAGCCGTAGAGGATACTCATTAGCGTGGATTTTCCAGCACCATTTTCCCCCACGATACCGTGCACAGTCCCACGCTGGACTTGCATGCTGATATCGTGATTGGCTCGCACCAGACCGAAGCTTTTACTGATGTGTCGCAACTCAATGGCGAGGTCCTGGCTTGGTGTCATGGCGACACCACCGGGGCAGGAAGGGACATTAAAACAATTCCGGAGCCGGAATCGGCCACAGAACAGGAGGAATCGAAGCAACACTGCCAACACAACCGAACCGACAACCGGCCCCACAACCCACCCCACAACTGGGGCCCGGCGACACAATTGATGTCAAAACCGGGATCTGAGCGAAGGTTGTCAAGGCCGTGCCAACACTGGCGACTGAATAATTTGCAATCACCGCAGTTGCTGGCAGCGTTGTTCCAATTTTCACCTAACAAAAAACAGTTAGCGGTCTACTGAGGACAGCTGTTATCACTGGTGTAATCGTGCACCGCAAGATCACCGGCAATAATTTTCGCCGAAGCTGCTTCTACCGCCGCTTTCATATCAGCTGTGATCATCGACTCATTGTGCTCATCAATTGCCCAACCGACACCTGCCTCTGCAAGTCCAAGCACCTGAATGCCGGGAGTGAATTTGTCGTCCATTGAATCTTTGAATACATTGTAGGCTGCGACATCAACCCGCTTCAGCATTGATGTCAGCATGGTGCCCGGATGCAGGTAGTTCTGGTTCGAATCCACACCAATGGCCAGCTTGCCCGCATCTTTTGCAGCTTGATAAACACCAACTCCAGTACCACCAGCCGCTGCGTAGACAACATCAGCTCCTCGATCGAACTGGCTTTTAGTCAGTTCGCCGCCACGACCAGGGTCGTTCCAGGCTGCGGGTGTACTACCGGTCATATTTTCCAGAACTTCAGCATCAGCATTCGCGTATTTGACACCCTGTGCATAGCCACAGGCGAACTTGCGGATCAAGGGGATATCCATGCCACCAATAAAACCCACCTTGCCACTTTCGGAAGCCAATGCAGCCAACACTCCCACCAGGAATGAGCCTTCCTGTTCCTTGAATACGATTGAACGAACATTGGGAAGGTCGACGACCATATCGATAATCGCAAATCGGGTATCGGGGAATTCCTTGGCCACTTTCTCGAGCGCGGGTGCTTGAGCAAAACCAATCCCAAGCACTGGATCAGCGCCGCGCTGAGCCATCTTGCGTAAAGCCTGTTCGCGCTGGGCTTCGTTGGTCACTTCGAATTCAAGGTAACCAATACCGGTTTCCGACTTGAATTTTTCGACTCCATCGTAGACACCCTGGTTAAAGGACTTGTCAAATTTTCCGCCCATATCGAAAACGACTGCCGGTTTGTAGTCTGCCGCCTGAGCGACTCCTGCAGCCAGCCACAAGCCTGCTGCGGCCAGTGCAAATCTCCAATTTAATTTCATTTTAAACACCCTCTTTTCAGTTACTTAGACTATCAATTGGCACTTGCTTCACAGACAGTACCGGTAAAATTGACGCGTGCGTGATGCTAGTCTAGCACGCTCGGTAATGGCCACGATACTGACTCTGCGACAGTAACGACCGACCCTTGGACAAACCTGATTTCACCCGATTTCAACGCCGCAAAGCAGGCACTCACAGGGCTCAGGATTCAGGTGTGTCAGCCAGCAGGATTTCAATCAACTGCGGGAATTTTTCCGGGTAGTAGTAAGGTGAGGTCTGATCGGGGCTTTGCGGATTCTCGCGATTGATACCAAACTCAAGCCCCTCTTCACTGAGCACTTTGTACTTTTTCATTTTACCCGCGTGCAAGGTGCTTTCGCGCTCGCATTCAATCAACAGTTTTTTCTGCAGAAGAATGCGATTGGCTTTCACTGCAGAGAGCTTGACTTCATGCTCCTGCAACAATTTGGTCATGGGCTGGGGTTGTTTACTCGTTGATTTAGCCATACTAGTCACCTGCCAGTTTCAATGCTCTTTCTTTTTCAAATTCAGCCTGGTCCCGCTCGATTAAATCCTCCAGGGCCTCGCGGCTTCGACGCCGTGAAGATTGCCACAGAGCTTGTCTCGCCCAGTATTCGGCGTTATCACCGGAATCAGGCTTATCGAGGCCTTCGATGTCCTGAAACAACAGACGTTCGTCATGATCCCTGAATGCTTCAGAAATTCTCTCGGTTTCATCCATTTCGATACCCACGGCATTCAAGGTATCCTCACCCATCAACAGTGCTGATTCGAACGTTTCCCGATGAGCATTATGCACACCACTGTGCATTAATTCGATTTGATGTAGCCGATCCCGACTGCGGGCAACAATACTGACTGCCGGAAAATGCAAGCGGACCAACTCGGTCAGACGAGTAATCCGCTGCCAGTCATCAACCGCTATCACCAGTACCCTGGCCTGCCCTAGTCCGGCCAGTTTCAGTAGCTCCAACCGCATCACATCGCCACAATAGAACGAGAATCCAAAACGCTTTATTTCATCGAGGCGCAAGGGATCATAGTCAATAATACTCGCCTTGATACCGGCTGACATCAACAGGCGAGCAACTACCTGCCCCATGCGACCAAAACCGGCAATCACAACGGGCGCTGGCCTCGCTTTCAGAGAAGCGTCAGCAGAATCATGATCACCGCTTGGCTGTGCCGACATAGAGTAGTCATCCGCAAAGGCCTGAACAACACGCCGGTTATAAAACACTTGCAGCACAGGTGTTATCAACATCGACAACGCCACCACCACCACCATGCCGGAACCCAGCTCTGTATCCAATGCCTGAGCCGACATGGCCACACCCAGAATAACAAATGCTGTCTCGCCGGCAGGAGCCAGCAATACGGCCGGCAGCCAGCGTTGCCCTTTGCTCTCGGCATTAAAATAACCGACGATTATAACGGCAGCTCCCTTGATCGTTACCAGCGTCAACAGGACTGCAAGCACAATATGTGGATACTGCAGCAGCAACCCGAAGTCCACCAACAATCCCAGGGAAACAAAGAAGAGACCAATCAGCAAACCTCTGAACGGCTGTATTGAAGACTCAAGCTCGCGTCGAAATTCACTGCCGGCCATCAGGCAGCCGGCAATGTAGGCTCCTACCAGCATATTGGAACCGATGCTGTGCATCAGTAACACGATACCGGTGACCAACAACAGTGAAAAAGCGCTGAACATGTCAGGCAACTGAGTGGCGGACAGATATCGCAAGACATGCTGTTGCACCAAACGGCCACCAAAAAAGACGACAGCGGAAACCAACAGCACCTTGGCCACCTGCACCCAGCCGGCTTCATCAACAGTGACACCAAAACCCAACAACGGCACCATAATCAATAGCGGAAACAATAATACCGACTGCGCAACCAATAGAGCCAGAATGGTGTCACCGCGTTCGGTGCCAGACAGATTTTTTTCACGCATGAAGTAGCGTGGCAGCGCAATCGAGGATAGTGACAAAGCCAATGCTATTGCCAGCGCTTCTCGCCATTGCAAGCCGGCTGTCAGGCCAACCATTAATAACAGCAGCGCGGCAATAACCCACTGCGAGACACCCTTGAGAATTGCTTCCCGCCAAACCCTGCGCAGCAAGGAAGGCTGTAATTCAAAACCGACAAGAAACAACATCACCACCATCGAAAAATCAGCAAGCAAACGGATGTCTTCTGCTTCTCGAATCAGTGCAAGCCCCCATGGCCCAATTAAAACCCCGGCAACCAGATAACCGGGGACTGGACCAAATCCGATTTTTCGAGCACCGGGCACGGCGAGCACTACCGCCAACAAACACAGGAAAATATTCAGAAGCTGATTGCTGGAACCTTCCATGCGGATGCCTTATGACAAGGGCTGCAGGCCATGGTGGTGCTGCGCATAATTGTCTACCGGCATAAAACTCTCGGCTGTGGACTCGCGCAGAGCCAGGGCGAATGATTCCGGAGGGTTTTTCGCCAGCAGGCTACCCTTGGCAAGATAAGGGAAGATTTCATCATACCGGCGAACCTCAGCAAAATTGATACGGCGAAAAATATGGGTACGGTTCAACTCAGCTGTGGTACCGAGCCCGGCAGCAGCCACTATTTCCAGCGCTCTCTCTACCGTTTCATGATGAAATTTGGCCACTCGTTCGTTTTTGTCAGCGACAACCAGACCCTGCGCAAGACCCTCATCCTGTGTCGCAACCCCGGTAGGACAATGGTTGGTATTACAGATTAGTGACTGCACACAGCCCAGCGCCAGCATCATGCCACGCGCACTGCAGCAAATATCAGCACCCAGGGCCAGGTTTTTCACCAGATGAAATCCGGAAAAAATTTTGCCGGAAGCGATGAGCCGCGTTTCGCCACGCAAATCGAAGCCGGTCAGGCAATCATCAACAAACGCCAAGCCATCTCGCAGTGGCATACCGATAGAGTTGCTAAACTCGAGAGGAGCAGCGCCAGTGCCACCTTCACCACCGTCAACCGTGATGAAATCCGGCACGATGCCGGTCTCCAGCATCGCCTTGCATAACGCCACCACCTCGCTGTTGCGTCCGACGCAAAGCTTGAATCCGATTGGCTTACCTCCCGACAACTCGCGCAGTCTGGCAATGAATTGCATCATTTCAAGTGGCGTCGAGAACGCGCTGTGAGACGCCGGAGAGTATACGGTGGTGTTCTCTTTCACTCCGCGTATGCGGGCTATTTCAGCGGTATTTTTGATTGCCGGCAAAATTCCGCCATGACCGGGTTTGGCACCTTGCGACAATTTGATTTCGATCATTTTGATGGCTGATTGACCGGCTACTTCAGCAAACGCCTCCTCGGAAAACTCGCCATCAAGGGTACGACATCCAAAATACCCGGTGCCAATTTGCCAAATAAGATCCCCGCCCTTTTCAAGATGGTACGGCGTAGCGCCGCCCTCCCCGGTATTATGTGCAAATCCGCCTTTTGCAGCACCTTCATTCAGTGCGAGCACAGCATTTTTACTCAGTGAACCAAAACTCATCGCACTGATATTCAGCAAGCTGGCGTCATAGGGCTGTTTACAATCGCGACCTCCCACCCGTATCCGGTGTTCTGCCACGTTGATTTGCTCACTTCGCGCCGCCAGCGAATGGCCTATCCATTCATAGCCCTCTCTATAGGTGTCTATTTTGGTTCCGAATGGAACAGTATCACGCGCACCTTTAGAGCGCTGATAGACCACTGAACGAAACATACGCGGTATGGGTGTACCGTCGGTTTCGGATTCCAGCAGATACTGCCTCAGGAAGGGTCTGAAAAACTCCATCACCCAGCGCCCGCGCGCCACCAGCGGAAAATTCCGCCATAGCGAGTGGCTGGTCTGGAGCATGTCGTAGACACCGACCGCGATTAGCGGCAGTGCGATGAGCAGCAACCATAACGCCGGTTTCCAAATCGTACCCAGCGCCAGGAGTGTCAGAACAAGCAACCCCGAACAAATGATAAAAAGGCGTCTCATATCAGTTTTCCTGATCCCGGTAGGTGAATGCCTGGCTGCCGAGCATACCGTGGTGCGGCTAGCGAGATTGTGCGCGCGCGGACCAGTCCAGCAAGAATGCATCGAGCCACTGTGTGATGTCGCTGTCGTATCTTTCAGCATCACCCATCATTGCCTGGCGCTCGGGCTCGGTGAGCCTTCCGCTATCTCGCTTCTTGTTTCTTTCATGCCACACCGCCAACGCTGCCGGATTGACTTCGGGATGGAACTGCACCCCATAGACTCCGTCCGAATAGCTAAAAGCCTGATTCGGAAAAACGCTGTTAGTGGCCAGCAGTTGGCTGCCCTCGGGTAGATCAAACCCTTCTGAATGCCATTGCATCATCATCTTTGGCATGGTCAAAAAAGAGCCCGAGTCGCCAGTGGGATGCACCAGATGAAAGCCGACCTCTTTAAGTTCATCGGGATGTTTGTAAACTTTCGCCCCAAGTACCCTGGCCAACAGCTGTGCACCAAGACAAATCCCGAAAAAAGCGGTGCTTTTTTGCAGACATTGCTCGATAAAATCAAGCTCCAGCCGAATCCAGTCCAGCGTCTGTTCATCGTTGGCGCTGCATGCCCCGCCAAACGAAATCACGCCGGCGTAACGATCAACGGAAGGCAACACATCCCCATTAGCCGGATAACACATGTCAAAGGACTGGTTATTTTTTTTCATCCACAGGCAACAGCGATCCACATCCCATCCCCTGGAATGTTTTATCAATAGAAACCGTTGATTTTTTTCACCTTCCGCCAAACGCCAATCCCCAAAATAGTGGCCCGCAAGACACCGCCGCGGTGCTGCATTGCAATAATAACTCAATCACACTATTGCACAGGCTGGATTATCCATTATTATGTTGGCGCATTGACACCTATATGCATTCGGCCAAGGAGACCGCCAACCCATGTGCTTTTCAACCTGCCGCATCTTTCTCGATCAGACACTGTTCCGCCGGCAGAGCCAGCGCAAGCACTGCTCGAATGGGACCGGGCACTCTGCCGTCTCCAGAAACACAGGCTGCAATCATGCTGGCGCTGCGTGTGTCAAAGGCGCAAACATGAGCCGAATCTGGGGCCGCATGCTCGCGATCTGCTTGTTGCTGGGCTCGACAGTACTGGCCCATCACGCGGCGTTTGCAGCTGAACCCAAGCGCGAGCTTGTCAAGGTTAAAGGCAACCTGTATCGCTTTATCAATAACCATCATGCATCGGTCGTGTATGACACCAAAGATGGCCTTATCGTAGGTGACCCGATCAACCGCGAAGCTGCTCTGTGGTTGCAGGCAGAACTTCAGAGTCGATTTTCCAAGCCGGTCAGGTATATGTTCTACAGCCACCATCATGCCGATCATGCCTCAGGCGGAGAAGTATTCGCCGAAGCCGGGGCGCAGGTCATCGCGCACAAAAATGCTCTGGCCAACCTGAAAACAAAGTCTGTACCTACCGCCCTTCCAACCATTTTATTCGACGATACCCTGACCATAAGCCTCGGCGAATCCGAAGTTGTGCTGAAGTATCTGGGCAAGAACCATACAGACGATATGATCATTGCTCATTTTCCTGCTGAAGAGGCAGTTTTCGCAGTCGATTTTGTTTCGGTGGAGCGGCTGCCTTACCGAAATTTGCAGGGTGGTAGTTTCCCGGATTGGTATCTCTCGATTGACCGCCTGACAAAACTTCCTTTTACCTATCTGGTCCCGGGCCATGGCAAGGTCGGAATTCATTTCGATGCCATTGAACACGGACACTACCTGCGCGAGCTTGAGAACCGGGTAAAAAGAGCAAAAAAGGCCGGGTTAACCCTGGAAGAAATGCGCAACAATATAAAGCTGCCGCGTTACCAGCACTGGCAAAACTACGATGAATGGTTACCACAGAATATCATGGGCATGTACCGAGCGGTGATCGACCCCGACTCCTAAGGCAATGTATCCCGCCACTGCGCCCGGTCAATAAAAACTAGATGATGATCAGGCGAAAACCGTCGGTAACAGCGCCCCCGCGGCCATCATTCGCAGTCACCTGAATAATGTGATTGCCCCTGTTAGCGGCACTGGCTGTGCCGCTGATAATTCCACTGCTGCTGATCACCAACCCCGGTGGCAAGGTGTTAGAACTAAAACTCAAACTGTCGCCATCCGGATCCGTAAATACGACAGACACATCAAAGGCAAATGACCCGGTGACCGAACGATTCGGTATATCGGTAACCGTTGGCTGGTTGTTGGGCAGGCTGGCGGAGGTGTTGTCTTCTTCAACTTCAATCTCAATCCCTATTGACGTTGTCGCCTGCCCATCGCTCACCGTGATGACCAGATTAAACTCACCCTCAACCGACATAACACCCACTATCCGACCGGACACAGGATTTGCTACCAGAAAGGCTGCGGCAGATCCGCTGATGGTATAACGCAAGGTATCGTTATCGGCATCTGTTGCTGTGGCCAGGAAATCAACAGTGCCACCCACAGTAACTTCGATATCGTCCAGTTCGTCAAAAATCGGCGCTCGATTGGCAGGAGTTGCAGTTGCAATGTTGATTCGAAAGGCATTGGATCTGACAAAAGCACCATCAGGATCAGTCGCCTGTATGCGCAAGACTCCGCTGAGCCCGCTTTCCAGAGGTATACCAACGATAGCGCCATCAGTATTTATATCGAGACCAGCTTGCAATCCCGCGGCACCGACAATGCTGTACTCCAGCACATCTCCATCGGGATCAGAAAACACACCAAATACCGGTTCGATTGCTACTCCCTGAACGCCTTGTTGATTAGGTATGGTTCCGGTAAAGACCGGCGCTCGATTGGGTGTAGGCAGATTGACAATAATATTGAAGGTGTCCGAATTGGCAGACAATCCACCATTGTCGGTGGCCATGATGGCCAGATTTCGGTAGATTCCAGCGGACTCCGGCGTCCCACTAACGACCCCTGTATCTTCATTGATATCGATACCGGGTGGCACCGGCCCCAGCAATTCGAAACTTAATTGGTCGCCGTCAGGATCTGAAAAATCTGGCACTATCGACGTGATAGGGTCACCAAAATCGATGGTCTGATTGGCGATGGCTCCGCTGTAAACCGGCCTGCGATTGGGGGCATCAAGAACCTCAAGCGTAAAATCGGCAGTGGTCGCGAAATTGACCCCGTCGCTGCTACTGACCCGTAAAATATAGCTCCCCGGATTTGCAGCCACGCCTGAGATAACACCCGTCCTGCGATCAATACTAAGCGCCACACCAAACGGTCTGGCAAGACCGAAAACCAGCTCAACGCCCTCCGGGTCCTCGAAAAACCCGGCCATTGGCAGCGCGACTGCTTCGCCTACCACAACAGATTGATCCGGAATGGCAGCCAACAACACCGGCGGTAGATTGGGAGACACTTCGAGCAGGAACTGTCCAGAAACAGACTCGGTGCCATCGCTGGCAACTATATCGACCGGGTAGCTGCCCTCTGCTTCGGACGAGACTGTTCCCTGCAACACACCGGTTGTCGTTAATAGCAGGCCCGGTGGTAAACCTATGGCACTGAATACCAACTGTGAACCTTCCGGATCGCTGAAAAATGCCGACAAAGAATAGTCCACCGGCAAACCTGCAACGACCAGCGGTGGGATAATCGGACCTGAAAAAACCGGCTCTGCATTGGCCGCAACAACGCTAATCACGACTTCAGCATCACTGGTACCAAATCCATCGGTAATGCGATAACGGAAACTGTCATTTCCGGTCAAACCGGTAACCGGCTCGTAAATAAATCCCCCGTCACTAAACAGTTCAAAGCGGCGAGCAAACTGTGGCTGTCTCACCGGCTGCAATTCGACGGTCAAACCCTGGTTTGTGATATCGGTATCGTCAGTATCATTGCTAAGCAGGTTCGGACCCGGTGGGCCGATATCGAGCACTGTATTTTCGATGACCGAAAAAGCGTCATCCTCAGCGACAGGCTCATCGTTTACCGGAATCAGGCAAAAGGTAAAATCGTAGGTTTTCTCTACAGCACTGGCATCGGTGGAGAACAACTGGTAGGTGACGCCAACCGGTGCATTGAGCACCGGAGGCAGTAGACGAAACACCGTGCGATTCTCGCCATCTTCGGCCAGAACATCTTCTTCAAAATACAGCTCGCAATCATCCTCACTAACGCAGGCACTCTGAATCGAGTCAGCCACAAACCCACCGTCGAAGCGCTCACTGGTGGCACAACTCGGCAGATTCCCGGCATCGATAGGCTCATCACTCCAACGCCAGGCCACGATATCCGTATTCGGATCAACAGTTGTCCGGGGGTCGAGAAAGAGAGGCTGATTCTCAAGCAGATCAATGACATTACCCTGATCAAGCGTGATCACGGGCGTATCGTCCGGCTGCGCGCCTGTTGAGTCGACCCAGTTACAGGCGGTCAGCACGAAACTGCTGAGTATCAGGCAAAAAAATGCACGCAAACCGCCAGTAACCTTTTTGACAATCAAGTTGAAATTGCGCCGAGGCTTGGATGCTGTATGCGAGATTTCCAAACCATGCGGCGCAGAAACGGTGTCGGCACAGCTATGGAATCCAGTCGCAGAAGAGAAAACCGTTTCAGAAGTACCGGATTGAGTTGATCGAGCAAGGTGCATTTAATCCAAATCCAAAAGGGCTGATATCGCCGTCCCAAAGCCTAGACTAGTGTTGAGAGTGAGCACGCAAGTGCCCGAGGGTACACGAATGAACGAGGATTTTCGGCGAGCTCGCATTACAAACAGCTTAATTTCACAATCTGAAAAGATTTTTAACCAGCCTCGTCAAGCCGCTGCAATCAAAGTATCCAAAAACAAAGATTTAACCCGCTCGGCATCGACGCTCACACAACAGCCTGTCGCAGGCAAATCCTGCCAATGCGGGAGCAAATAAGTATAACCTTTACGGTTCATGGTCATCTGCCCTATCGCGATACCTTCGGTTACTACCCGTGTAGCACCATGCACAAGTTCAAACAATTCCGGTTCAAGCACATATGCCAGCGCGGCCGCGTCATGCATTGCACAACCAGGCTCCGGAAGTTCGCTGGCAGCACCTGTTGACGAGTAGTAGTTGACATAAAATCGACTGGCCCGCCACAAAACCTCTCCGACAGCGCCCGCTTTATCGGAGAGCTGTTTCAAGTCTGAGTCATACAACATGATTTTATGTGTGACATCGAGGCCGACCACAACAGCCGGCCAATCCACCGCCAGTACCCGGTCAGCCGCATGGGGATCCCCAAGAAAATTGGCTTCGGCCAATGGGGAGACATTGCCCGGCTCGTCCAGAGCTCCTCCCATGATCACCAGCTGGTCAAGCTTACCCGGCAGTTCCGGGTCCAAGGCCAAGGCGGCTGCTACATTCGTTAGCGGCCCCACTGCTATCAGCGTTATTTCTCCGGGAAACCGGTTTGCGCTGTCAACAATATAATGGGCGGCCTCCATCTCAAGCTGCTGGCGCTCGGAATCCGGCAAATCAATGTTGCCCAGCCCATCCTGACCATGCACAAAATCTGGATGTGGCAGAGGGTCCTGCACCAGGGGTCGGCTGGCTCCAGCGGCAACAGGCACACTGGAAGCATTGAAATTATCCAACAACTTCAATGCATTAGAGGTTGCCAGTTGCACGGCAACGTTTCCGAATACCGTTGTCAGCCCCAGTAAATCAAGCCCGGGGTGAGCTACGGCAAAGGCGATCGCCATGGCGTCATCGACCCCGGGATCTGTATCAATTATTATTTTTCTTGGCTTCATAGTCGATCTCGTTGTGCAGAGGATTCCGAGTGTCTGTTTTGACTGCCTGATACCGATAAGCGGCAATATCTGCTCTTGATGAACATCGTTTCAGCTTGTTGAACAGTCATCATTCTGATCGATAAATCACAACTGAACCAATGATTTATAACGCTTGAAACTTTCCCCCTCGAAGTTGCATCCGCATCTCGAAGTACAACCCTTTGGGGCGACACAAAATCTTGTGATACTGTATCGACTTGAGTTTGTACCGTAACTGTGTTTCACGAAGACGCACCATTGCAGCAATCGCCTCAGAGGTAAGGACTTCATCTCTGACGCTATACTAGCTTACACCTCAATGAATAAAAAAACGGAAGCTGGAACTACCAACGGTAGCGGAAGTAATGGTATTCAAAGCAACGGTAGTCAGGCAAGTCAGCGCAGCCCTACGGCTGTCGCATCTCCATGCAACCAGCAATGCAAACTGCAAAGTGGAAGCACGATTTGTCAGGGTTGCTTCAGAAGTGTTGAAGAAATCATCGAATGGCCGATGTACACAGACGATCAAAAAAGGGAGGTGCTCCAACTTGCCGAGCAGCGAAAAAAAGAAGCCAACAATTCCTAGCCGGCAACTCTACTTGGCTCTTGTAAATTCTGGCAGAGCCGACAGATCTTTAAATTCTGCATCTGGTATTCCCGGCAAGCGTTCCGGTTTTTGGCCGAATCGATTTTTCCACGCCACTCGAAATCCGAAGTGCGCAGCGCCTGCGGCATCCCAGGCGTTGGACGACTGGAAGCAGATTTGGTTCTTTTCAACGCCAAGGGCATCCACCGCCAGTTGATAAACCGAAGCATCGGGCTTGAAAATGCCCACACTGGCAACCGACAAAGACGGCTCCAGATACTCATCCAGTTTGGCACTGGCAACGGCGGCTGCGATCATATCGGGTGACCCGTTGGTCAGAATGCAACAAGGAATACCGGCGTCCCGCATAATCGCCAATGTCCCGTGTACTTCGGGGTAGGCATCCAGTTGAAGATAGGC
>CALFCE010000308.1 GCA_937951215.1 uncultured Granulosicoccaceae bacterium | reverse complement strand
GTTGTTGGGCCTGCTCTGGCGGCTGTCCCTGAAGCAGACCCCGGAGCTTATCCCAGGTATTTATATCGCAAACTGGAATCAGTTGTCTCGCAGATTACTACTATGAGTCCAGCGCATGCTGGGCTTAAGAAACAACCGCCGCCGACAACCCACTATCAATAGCTCCCAGCATATCCTGCACATCCTGCTCGGTAACAATCAGTGGCGGGGACATAATTATATTTGGACCTGATACGCGTACCATGGTGCCATTGTTGTAGATCGCGTCTTGTATCCTGACTGGTGTTTCTTTATCCAGCGGCGCTTTGGTTGTGCGATCCGACACCAGCTCTATGGCCGCCATCAGGCCTCGTCCACCTCGTATATCTCCGATTATTTCGTGTTTTTCCTTTAGTACCTGCAACCCCTCAAACAATTGCGTGCCACGCAATCCTGCATTGACCGGTATGTCCAGCCGTAGTGTTTCTGCCATACAGGCAATGGCTGCAGCAGCTCCGACTGGATGGCCTGAGTAGGTATATCCGTGCCCGATTGCGGCGGCACCGGTGGTGTCATTTTCGAATACATCAGTAATTTGCGGGGAGAGCATCACCGCCCCGAACGGGAAGTATCCATTGGTAATCGCTTTGGCGGTACACATCATGTCCGGTTGGATTCCCCAGAGTCTGGAGCCAGTCCAGGCTCCGGTGCGGCCAAAGGCCGTGATCACTTCGTCTGCGATAAACAGGATACCGTGTCGAGTACAAAGTTCTCGTACCATCGGTACAAAGCTTTCGTGTGGGACTATAACTCCTCCTGCACCGAGTATCGGTTCCATAATAAACGCTGCAATGGTATTCGCACCTTGAAAGGCGATTTCTTCTTCCATCGCAGCAACGCAAAGTTGCGCAAGTTTTGCGGGATCAGTTTCGTTAAATTGATTGCGGTAAACATACGGTGACGGGGTATGAAAACAACCCGGCAGAAGTGGTTCGTAGGCTGCCCTGAAGTTTGCATTGCCATTGACGCTGGCAGCGCCTGTATGGGTACCGTGATAGCCTTTTTTCAGACTCAGGTACTTGACCCGGCCGGGCTCGCCACGAACCTTATGGTATTGCCTGGCAAGTCGTAGTGCAGTTTCCACACTATCTGAGCCGCCAGACGTAAAAAAGGCGGTGGACAAGCCGTCGGGTTCAAAAAACTTTGATAGTTCATAGGACAGTTCGATCACAGCATCGTTACTGGTGCCACGAAAGGTCGAATAGTAGGGAAGTATATCCAGCTGAGAAGCAATAGCCTTCTTTACCGGGTCACAGGAAAACCCCAGATTCACATTCCATAAACCACCGACAGCGTCTATCACTTCATTGCCATCAACGTCCTGCAAGCGCACGCCACTGGCACCGGTTATTATTCTTGGCGGGTTTTGCAGGCTGTCTTGCGGGTGCGCCATGGGATGCCACATATGCTGGGCGTTGTTTTCTTTTAAAAAGTTGGATGCTTTCACGCCATTGATTCCCGTAAAGAGTTTGATTCGGATGACAAAGAAGTTGATGAGCTGCACCAGAGATGGTCAAGTGCATCGGGTACCACGCCACCCCAACTGTGCGTAATCAGACGCGCGGCTGCAATCAATTCCTGTTTGATCGCGATAATTTTTTGTTCATTGATTCGAGTTGCAACACTGGCCACCGCGACAGCTCCGGCAACGGCGTTGGAAGGATCAAATAGCGGTACACCAATACCGTAGACACCTTCTTCATAAGATTGATCAGCAACACCAAACCCAATGTCCCTGACTGATTGCAGTTTTTCGTGCAGTGCTTTTTTACTAATTGTGGTGTTGTCGGTATAGCGTTTGATTTTTTTCTCTGCCATTTTGACCAGAGCAGGGTCAGCATAGGCGAGCACAGCCAGACCGGACGCCGTCGCATGCAATGGCAGTTCAGGCTCGGAAAGAACCACTCTGGCGCTATGCCGTGTAGAACAGTGATCAGCAAGCGGGATCAAAGTGGAGCCTTGTAGAATGGAAGCATGGGCCAGCTCGCTGGTGGCATCGGCAAGCTGCATTAATACCTGTTCTGCACCCGCCCGCCTGGGCACGGTGGTTTCTCTTACATGGGCAAGTCGAAGTACGGCAGGCCCCATTCGATATGCCCGGGAGTCAGGATTCTGCTCCAGCAGACCGCTCTCTTCGAGCGCGCACAGATAGCGATAGGTGGTGGCCTTGTCTCGGCCTGTCAAGCGTTGAAATTCTGCCAGGCCGATCTCGGCACGTTGTTCGGAAAGCCAGCCAAGAAGGTCGATGGCTTTGCATACAGTTGACACTTTGCGCTCCCATTGCCGGCCGCTATCGAATAGCGACCAAACAGGCAAAAAAGGTTGACAGAACTTGTTTCAAACATCAAGCTAATTTCGTAACATCGGTTCATTTAATGAAACAGTACGTGACCGTAGATGATCCGTTACAGTTGTTAAATTCAGGTAAAGCTGAAAGGCTTCGGGTATCGGCAGATTGTGCAGAAATCTGCCGTTTTTGGTTTCCCTATATTCGAGTAACTTGTCCATGACAGATCTAAATGCCAACGTCGATAAACTGAACGGTTATCTTGCCCGTTTTCGTGAATCCGGCGTGTTGAATCAGATTGCCGGCAAAGCCTGTGGTGCTGATTCTGGCGAAACGTTTGCAAACAGCTCACCGGTTGATGAATCTCTGATCTGTCAGGTGGCCAAAGGCTCTAAAAAAGACATTGATGCAGCAGCCCGGGCGGCGGCTGATGCATTTCCTGCGTGGCGTGATATGCCGGCACTTCAGCGCAAAAAAATCCTGCTGGCTATCGCTGACGGAATTGTAGCCCGAGCCGAAGAAATTGCCTTTTGTGAGTGTTGGGATACCGGGCAGGCGCTGCGTTTTATGTCAAAGGCGGCATTGCGCGGTGCTGAAAACTTTCGCTATTTCGCGGATCAAGTGACGTCCGCTCGAGATGGTCAGAATCTGGCGTCACCGACGTTGATGAATATTACATCACGTGTTCCCATTGGCCCCGTCGGCGTCATAACTCCGTGGAACACACCGTTTATGCTTTCAACATGGAAGATTGCCCCTGCATTGGCTTCCGGTTGTACTGTGGTGCACAAGCCTGCCGAATTGAGTCCATTATCAGCGCGCATCCTGGTCGAGATAGCAGAAGAGGCGGGGATGCCTGCGGGTGTCTGGAATATGGTCAACGGTTTTGGTGAAGATGCAGGGCGAGCGCTAACCGAACACGAGGCAATAAAGGCTATTGCTTTTGTCGGAGAAAGCCGAACCGGCAGCCTGATCAGCAAACAGGGTGCAGATACATTAAAAAGGATGCATCTTGAGCTGGGTGGTAAAAATCCGGTCGTGGTGTTTGATGACGCAGATATCGATAGAGCATTGGATGCGGTCATTTTTATGATCTATTCAATTAATGGGGAGCGCTGTACTTCTTCTTCGCGCTTGCTGATACAGGAATCTATCCGCGACAGCTTCGAGTCTCGACTTGTCGAGCGAGTAAACAAAATAAAGGTTGGCCATCCACTGGACCCTGCGACAGAAATCGGGCCGTTGATTGCACAGGAGCACTTCGACAAGGTCACAAGCTACTTTGATATTGCCAGTCAGGACGGCGCGACAATTGCCGCAGGTGGAACCCGCGTGGGAGATACCGGTTTTTTCGTCAGCCCGACCTTGTTCACCCAAGCCAATAATCAAATGCGTATTGCGCAGGAAGAAATCTTTGGGCCGGTGTTGACCTCGATTCCGTTTAAAGATGAAGCAGAGGCGCTGCAAATCGCCAATGACACGCAGTATGGCCTGACCGGCTACGTATGGACAAAGGATCTGACGCGAGCCTTGCGCTTTACCGACAAACTGGAAGCAGGGATGATCTGGGTGAATTCAGAGAATGTCAGGCATTTACCCACCCCGTTCGGAGGTGTTAAAGCCAGCGGTATAGGACGAGACGGTGGCGACTATTCATTTGATTTCTACATGGAACAAAAGCATGTAGGCTTCGCACTGGGTGATCACAAAATTCCACGATTGGGAGCCTGACATGCCAATTCCAAGCCCGGTGCTCTACCCACCATTTAATATTGTGCGATTAAGTCATGTGGAGTACTTCGTACAGGATCTGGCGCAAAGCCGCGC
>CALFCE010000307.1 GCA_937951215.1 uncultured Granulosicoccaceae bacterium | reverse complement strand
TGTGTTTCGAGAAAAGCTGAAAAATTCATTAAGTCTGAAGTTGGTGGCAGCGACATTGTCGCTGGGTGTAGCAGGAGCTGCGCATGCACAGGAAACGATCAAAGTCGGCGTACTCCATTCTTTATCAGGGACAATGGCTATCAGTGAAACCACGTTAAAAGACACCATGCTGATGCTGATCGACGAACAAAATAAAAAGGGAGGTTTGTTGGGTAAGCAGCTGGAAGCGGTAGTGGTTGATCCCGCTTCTGACTGGCCGTTGTTTGCTGAAAAAGCGCGTGAGCTTATCGAGAAGGAAGGCGTGGCTGCAACCTTTGGTTGCTGGACATCAGTATCACGAAAGTCAGTGCTTCCCGTGTTTGAGGAGCTTAATAGCCCATTGTTTTATCCAGTTCAGTACGAAGGCGAGGAGTCATCGAAAAACGTCTTCTATACGGGCGCTGCTCCCAATCAGCAGGCTATACCAGCTGTTGATTACTTGATGGATGAAATTGGTGCGACCCGGTGGGTACTGGCAGGTACTGATTATGTCTACCCTCGGACAACGAACAAGATCCTGGAAGCCTATCTTAAGGACAAAGGTGTTCCCGCAGAAGATATCATGATCAATTACACACCATTCGGTCATGCGGATTGGCAGAGTATCGTCGCAGATATCAAGAAATTTGGCAGTGAAGGCAAAAAGACTGCCGTCGTTTCGACTATTAACGGTGATGCGAACGTTCCTTTTTACAAGGAACTGGCTAATCAGGGAGTATCTGCCGAGGATATCCCGGTTATTGCTTTTTCCGTTGGAGAAGAAGAACTTTCCGGCTTTGACACGGGTCCCCTGGTTGGGCATCTGGCTGCATGGAATTACTTTATGAGTGTAGAAGATGAAACCAACGATGAGTTTATTTCAGCCTGGCAGTCTTTTATCGGCAGTGAAGATCGAGTGACTAACGATCCGATGGAAGCTCACTTTATAGGTTTCAATATGTGGGTAAAAGCCGTTGAAAAAGCGGGTACCACCGATACCGATGCGATGGAGCAAGCCATCATTGGTGTTTCTGTACCCAATCTGTCGGGTGGGCACTCCACAATGATGCCGAATCATCACATCACCAAGCCGGTGCTAATCGGTGAAATTCAGGATGATGGCCAATTTGATATTGTCTGGGAGACATCCGGATTGGTTGCAGGTGATGCATGGTCAGACTTCCTGCCAGACTCAAAAACGCTGATCGCTGACTGGCGTCCTCCGATGTCCTGCGGTAACTACGATGTGACTAAAGCGACTTGCTCCGGTCAGAATCTGTAGTTCGAACCTAACCGTACCTTAACTCAACTTAAACTAGAACCGGAGATCGTGATGGGGCAATCCAGCTTCATCACGATATTTCCTGCAGGTTCCAAAAATACTCTATGAACGCATTGCGCGCATATCTCCATGCCTGTCGCTTTGGCAAAGGTGGACCCACCAACTGTGGGATCTGTCTATTGATACTGAAGTTGTTGCTGATGATGTCCCTATGGGCATGTGCACCGGCGGCGCTGGCACAAAACGCTGAACCGAACAGTCTGCTGCAGACGCTTGCAACCGAGCTTGCTGGAAAGAACAAGAACGCCAAAATTGAAGCAATTGAAAAGATAGCTCGCTCGGATAGTCAGTATCGAGACGTCTGGCTCTCAGCCCTGCTGGAGGGTGAATTGTATTTGATTAAAGCAAGTCAGCAAATCGTCAAAGTAAAAAGGCAGGGAAAAGTTTATCTGCTCTCCGACCCTGATAGCGGAAGTGATCTGGGGGAAGCATCAAAGAAAGAGTTGTCGAAACTGAAAATTAATAATGCTATTCGTGTCAAGCTGAGATCAATATTGGGTGCCCTTGCTCTGGAGGATCCGAATCCGGCGAAAAGGCTTTTATCGGTGAATCAACTCATTGGTAAAGCCGATACAGATACGGTCTCGAGAATACGGATACTGATACCGAAAGAAACCGACGATCGTGTGCAGCACGCGATGCAGTTATTGGTAGCGGTCCATGATTTGGAAACAGGTTCAATAGAGCAACAGCAACAAGCGCTTGCCTTCGCCGATGGCAAACTAAACCATGAATTGATCAATGCTCTGCGAAATCATTCTGTTTCATCAGAGATCGATAGCATTCGTTCACAAGCTAATGAATTGCTCGCCAAAGCAGATAGAAAACGTTATTGGTATGCCAAGCTTGAAACGCTGTTTTTTGGCGTTAGTCTGGGCTCGGTGCTGGTAGTTGCGGCCATTGGTCTGGCAATCACATTTGGTGTAATGGGCGTGATCAATATGGCACACGGTGAACTGATTATGCTGGGGGCCTATACGACTTACTTTGTCCAGCAGTTATTCCCGCAGGCCATTAATTATTCGCTGCTTATTGCTATTCCAGCCGCCTTTCTGGTCTCCGGCATCGTCGGGATTCTGATCGAGCGGGTTGTTATCAGGCACCTGTATGGTCGACCTCTTGAGACCCTGTTAGCCACCTTCGGCATAAGCCTGATCTTGCAACAGACAGTTCGGACCTTTGTCTCTTCACAAAATGTGGCTGTCATCAATCCTGTGTGGATGTCGGGGTCCTGGGTGGTTAATCCGGCGCTGTCGCTGACCTTGAATCGCATGGTCATCATTGCATTTTGTCTGGTTGTTTTTGTACTGCTGTTATTGCTGTTTAATCGCAGCGGGTTTGGTTTGCAAATGCGTGCGGTGGCGCAGAACCGTCAAATGGCAAGGGCTATGGGCATCAGATCGTCGCGCGTTGATGCGCTGACCTTCGGTTTGGGGTCGGGGATCGCTGGTATAGCCGGGGTAGCTCTGAGTCAGCTTGGAAATGTCGGGCCTAATCTGGGACAAAATTACATTATCGATTCTTTTATGGTCGTTGTATTTGGAGGAGTGGGAAATTTATGGGGCACTTTAGTCGCGGGTATGACCCTAGGTATCGCCAACAAAATTGCTGAACCCTGGACTGGAGCGGTGATGGCCAAGATTCTGATTCTGGTCTTTATCATTCTTTTTATACAACGAAAGCCGCGTGGATTGTTTCCGCAGCGCGGAAGAGCCGCAGAGGGTTAGAACATGCTTTCCTCCAGCAGGTCTGTCTCTATGCTTGATCGTGCGCTGGTCATTGTCTTGATAGCACTTGTGTTTGCTATTCCGACAATGGCACTGGGATTACCCAAAGATCATGCCCTCCATTTTGATATTTTCAACGTCACGCAGTTGGGAAAGTTCCTATGTTTGGCACTGTTGGCACTCTCTGTTGACCTGGTGTGGGGATATCTCGGGATTTTAAGCCTTGGACACGGAGCATTTTTCGCGCTGGGCGGCTATGCGATGGGCATGTATCTGATGCGACAAATTGGGGACCGGGGAGTTTACGGCAACCCTGATTTGCCAGATTTTATGGTTTTTTTGAATTGGCAGGAACTACCCTGGTATTGGACAGGCATGGAATATTTTCCTGTGGCGATGGTCATGGTTGTTCTTGCACCGGGACTACTGGCTTTCCTCTTTGGTTGGTTTGCGTTTCGTAGCCGGGTCAATGGGGTTTACTTGTCCATTATTACCCAAGCCATGACATTCGCGCTCATGTTGGCCTTTTACCGCAACGAAATGGGTTTTGGCGGCAACAATGGTTTAACCGACTTCAAAGATATTCTGGGGTTTTCACTTAAAAGCGACACGACTCGTGTTGGCTTGTTTGTCTGTTCCGGTTTGGCTTTGTTGTTTGGTTATCTGGTTTGTCAAAAAATTACCCGATCCAAGGCTGGTCGTGTTGCACAGGCGATTCGTGATGCCGAGAGCAGAACCCGATTTATCGGTTTTAATGTGGAAAGTTATAAACTTTGGCTGTTTACATTTTCGGCTGTATTGGCAGGTATTGCCGGTGCTTTGTATGTGCCCCAGGCCGGGATTATCAATCCGCGCGAAATGGCACCGCTGGGTTCTATTGAAATTGTGATATGGGTTGCTCTGGGCGGACGGGGAACCTTGTATGGACCGATTATCGGGGCTTTGATCGTTAACTACGCCAAAAGCTGGTTTACAGTAGTCTTTCCCGAGTTCTGGATTTTTGCGCTGGGAGCGCTGTTTGTTATCTCGACCTTGTATCTGCCACGCGGAGTCACCGGCTTGTTGCAAAGGAGGTTTAGAGAGTGAGTCTGCCTTTAATCAAGAGTGTCGCTTCCAATCGAATGCAGAAGAAAGGCGTATTTCGTCGGGACAGGGTTTTTGATTTTCTGGTACCGGAAGCCGCTGAGCGTCTGGATATTTCGCAACAAGTGCTGTTATATCTTGAAGACGTCAATGTGGCTTTTGATGGCTTCAAGGCGATAAACAATCTTAATTTCTATCTGGATGTGGGGGAATTAAGATGCTTGATCGGAGCTAACGGCGCTGGAAAAACAACCATGATGGACATCATTACCGGTAAGACACGGCCAGACTCCGGAGTCGTGACCTTTGGTCGTAATGTTGATTTGCTTGAACTTAACGAGTCCCAAATTGCACGCGCAGGTATAGGCCGCAAATTTCAAAAACCTACCGTTTTCGAAAACCTGACTGTGTTCGAGAATCTGGAGCTTTCGATGGCTGGTGATAAATCCTTCTTTCGAAACTTGCGCGCCAAACTCTCTACCGAGCAGCATGACAAGATTGCTCATGTTGCTGAAATGATTGGCTTGCCAGAGCAGATTGCAGGGGTCGCAGGTAGTTTGTCACATGGTCAAAAACAGTGGTTGGAGATAGGCATGCTGCTTATGCAGGAACCACTGCTGCTGCTTGTGGATGAGCCTGTTGCCGGAATGACACATCAGGAAATGGAAAAGACCGGAGAATTACTGACCAATCTGGCAGGCAAGCACACTGTTGTTGTCGTTGAACACGATATGGAGTTTGTTCGTTCGATAGCTAATCGTGTAACGGTCTTGCACCAAGGTAGTGTCCTTGCTGAAGGCAATATGGACGACATACAACAAAATGATGACGTTCGTCGCGTCTATCTGGGTGAGTGACCATGCTGAGTATTCAAAAACTGAATCAATACTATGGTCAAAGTCATACCCTGTGGGATATTGAATTTGAAATTCCCCGCAACTCTTGCACCTGTGTGCTGGGTCGAAACGGTGTCGGAAAGACTACGTTAATGCAAAGTATAATGGGACTTGCTCCCAATGTTGATGGTGCCCTGATTTTCGAAGGGCAGGATATGGTCGGCATGGCCGCGGAGCATCGTGCACCGGCTGGCATTGCCTACATACCCCAGGGCAGGCAGATATTTGCGCAGTTAACAGTGGAGGAGAATATCAGAACGGGTTTCTTTGCAGCTCGCAAGAAACACTCAGTTGTACCGCAAGAACTGTATGAATTATTTCCGGTTCTCAAGGAGATGCGTCATCGCCGGGGTGGCGATTTGTCGGGAGGGCAGCAGCAGCAGCTGGCGATTGCCAGGGCGCTTGTACTGGAGCCCAAATTATTGCTAATGGATGAACCGGCTGAAGGCATACAGCCCACTATTGTCGCAGAGATTGGTGAAGTGATTAAACGATTGAACACGGAAAAGGGCATCACAGTTTTACTGGTAGAACAAAAGCTGCCGTTTGCGCGCAAGGTGGGTAGTCATTTTGTCGTATTGGATCGTGGCCGTTTGCAAGCGCAGGGTACGATGACGGAATTATCTGATGATCTGGTCCATCAGTATCTTAACGTATAGAGGATTTGATTTTATGCTTAACAAGGTTGTTTCTTATCTCGGGTTTGCTTCTCTGGTCTGTTTTAGTGGTAATGCTGCGGCACACTCATCTGGCATACTGCATGTTCACGTCAGTAACGTGGATGCAAATACCTATTTGGCGGCTACCGTGCTTGGGGTCGTGTTGCTGTCAGGTGTTGCTGTATTTAGCGTTTCGCGCCTGTATCAAGCCGGCAAGTGAGTACCGCTGCGGCTCAATCGCAAAAGCAGGCAGCTTTCCAACATTCGGATGGCTGGTTTGCCCGCTTGAATTGTCGGTTTGAAGCCGGGCCGGAAAAGACAATCGTCAGGCGCAGCCATCAGGGTCCGCTCTGCATACAACGTCCGTTGTATCCCGAGGGAGCAACAGCTCATGTCTACATGTTACACCCTCCCAGCGGGGTCGTTGGTGGTGATGTACTGGATGTTCAGATGTCTGTGGCCGAGGCCGCACATGGGCTGGTTTCTACTCCGGGTGCAACCCGATTTTATCGGTCGGAAGGTCCGGTCGCGAGGGTGGCGCAACGTCTTGAGATTAAAGCGGGCAGCATGGAGTGGTTACCGGCAGAAAACATTTTTTTCGCTGGTAGTAACTCGATTCTGAAAACCACAATAGAGCTGTCTGCGGACGCCAGTCTCGCATGGTGGGAGATCAACTGCTTTGGGCAGCATGCGCTGCAAAAACCATTTACCCAAGGATGTGTCAGTAGCACAATGGATCTTGTAATCGATGGAAAACCAACCTTACGAGAGCGGCTTGAAGTCAGCGATGATTTTCCGATCCGTATGAGCTGTGGTTTGCGAAACAACTCGGTGACAGCGACGTTTTTAATGACACCGATGCCAGAATCTTCCATTGATTTTGCCCGTAGCCAGATTGCGCAAGATAAGCTCTTCGTTGCCACGTGGTTTGATTCGCTTTTGCTTATCAGGTATCTCGGGGAGAGTGCCGAGGAGGCGAGAGCAGGCTTTATCCGCGTTTGGTCAGGACTTCGACAAGCGCTAAACCAGACACCGCCGATGTTGCCACGAATTTGGGCAACCTGATCTTGATTGACGCTTCAGGGCTTTTCTTAGAAAAATGATCTCAAAAAATTGATCTCAGTAAAAAATGATCTGGGAAATATGTGATCTGGTAAAAGTGATTTGGGTTTTCGATGTTTGTATAAACAGTTATCGCCGATAAACAGTGTAGTGCAAAGAGAGGTGTAGATAGAGGGTGCTATGGAACTGAATCCGAGGGAAAAAGACAAATTATTGCTGTTTACAGCAGCGTTATTGGCAGAGCGAAGGTTGGCCCGTGGAGTTCGCCTTAACTACCCTGAGGCTGTGGCTTATATCAGCATGTATGTCATGGAAAGTGCCCGAGATGGTAAAACGGTGGCTGAGCTTATGGATGAGGGGCGCAACTTGCTAACCACAGAACAGGTTATGGAAGGCGTCTCTGAACTATTGCACGATGTTCAGGTAGAGGCGACCTTTCCCGACGGCACCAAGCTGGTGACCATTCATGAACCGATTCAGTCGAGTGGCAAAAACGCGGAAGTCGTGAATCTTCAGCCAGGTGAGATAGTTTGCCAGCAAGGCGATATCACGATTAATGCGAACAGAGAAACACTGACGATCAAGGTGCTCAACGAGGGCGATCGCCCGATTCAGGTGGGCTCTCATTATCACTTCTATGAAACCAATCCGGCACTCTCATTCGACAGGGGGGCGTGCAAGGGTTACAGGCTCAATATCGCAGCCGGTACGGCAGTTCGATTTGAACCGGGCCAGGTGCGTACCGTAGAGCTTGTAGCTTTGTCCGGGGCGAGACGAGTCTTCGGCTTCAACCAATCGATAATGGGTGATCTTTAGGAGATTCGTATGGTAACCATGACACGCAAAGCGTACGCTGAGATGTTCGGGCCGACAACGGGAGACAGAGTCAGGCTTGCCAACACCGATCTGTGGATTCGGGTAGAAGATGATCATACCGTCTATGGTGAAGAGGTTAAGTTTGGTGGCGGAAAAGTGATCAGAGACGGTATGGGGCAATGTCAGAATACAGCTGATAATGTCGTCGATACTGTTATAACCAATGCTCTGATTGTTGATCATTGGGGCATTGTCAAAGCAGACGTGGGTTTAAAGGACGGACGAATTCACAGCATTGGTAAAGCCGGCAACCCCGACATACAGCCAGCTGTGACGATACCGGTCGGGCCGGGGACTGAAGTCATCGCTGGCGAAGGTATGATACTGACTGCTGGTGGTATTGATGCACATATTCATTTTATTTGTCCACAGCAGATTGAGGAAGCACTCTGCTCCGGTGTGACTACCATGTTGGGTGGGGGAACTGGACCAGCCACGGGCACAAATGCGACGACATGTACTCCCGGGCCCTGGCATATCCACCGAATGTTACAGGCGGCGGATGAGTTTGCGATGAATCTGGGTTTTATGGGCAAGGGTAACGCAAGCCTGCCAGATGCATTACGTGAACAAATAAGTGCTGGAGCTATCGGCCTTAAACTGCACGAAGATTGGGGCACGACCCCGGCCTCAATTGATTGCTGTCTGGGTGTTGCCGAAGAGATGGATGTACAGGTGGCCATACATACAGACACCCTGAACGAATCCGGGTTCGTGGAACACTCCCTGGCGGCGATGAAGGGCCGCACGATTCACACGTACCATACGGAAGGTGCCGGGGGTGGTCACGCTCCGGACATTATCAAAGCTTGCGGCCAGTCCAATGTTTTACCTTCATCTACCAATCCCACCCGACCTTATACAATTAATACTGTAGATGAGCATCTGGACATGCTGATGGTGTGTCATCATCTTGATCCGGCAATTGCTGAAGATGTCGCGTTCGCCGAGTCTAGAATACGGCGGGAAACCATAGCGGCAGAAGACATTTTGCAGGACCTGGGTGCTTTTTCGATGATTGCGTCGGATTCGCAAGCCATGGGGCGAGTGGGTGAGGTAGTGTGCCGTACCTGGCAGACAGCGCACAAGATGCGAGTACAACGGGGGAGTCTCAGCGGTGACGCAAGCGATGAGGACAATTTCCGCGTCAAGCGTTACATAGCAAAATATACGATAAACCCGGCAATCAGTCATGGTATTGCGCATGAAGTGGGTTCCATCGCAGTAGGCAAGCTTGCTGACCTTGTACTGTGGAAACCCGCGTTTTTCGGCACCAAGCCTTCACTCATTATCAAGGGTGGCATGATTGCCTCTGCACCGATGGGAGATCCAAATGCCTCCATACCGACGCCACAACCTGTTCATTACCGTCCAATGTTTGGCTCTTTCGGTTCGGCACGCCATGCAACTTCCACCACCTTTCTGTCAGCAGCGGCATTGAAAAACGGTGTTGCCGAACAGCTGGGTCTGCAGAGCCAGGTTGCGGCAGTAGAAAATTGCCGGGAAATCAGCAAAAGCGATATGATCCACAACGATTGGATGCCTGATATATCGGTAGATCCCCAGACTTACAAGGTGATAGCTGATGGTGAACACCTTCACTGTGAGCCAGCGTCTGAGTTACCTTTGGCCCAACTCTATCAATTGTTTTGATCATGATCACTTTTAACGAAGTAGTAGCGTCTGATATGCCAGCCGACTATCGCGTCGAACTCTCGTACCATCAAAGAGTGAAAGGCAGGCTGCGTGTGCAGATTGCGGCTGATCTCGATGCTGGAATCGTGAGCTCACGTGGCGAAGAGCTCCGTCATGGGGACAAGCTTGCAGATGCCAGCGGTAACATACTGGAGATTCTTGCCATTGATGAGCCGGTTTCGGTGGCACAAACAGATTCCGAACTCCTGTTTTGCCGAGCGTGTTACCACGTGGGCAATCGACATGCAGAAGTGCAGATCGAAGCGGGACGGCTTGTCTATCTGAGAGATCATGTACTCGACGAAATGCTCAATCGTTTGGGGCTTGAAGTGACTGAGCAACAATTACCTTTTTCACCCGAGAGTGGAGCTTATTCTGAAGGGCACTCGCATAGCCATTCCGATCATCATACGCAGCATCAAGCGCACAGCCACTCAGATAGAAGTGTTGGAAGTCACCCGGGTGAGTGACGAAAACAGTCTGGTTCAATTGCGATTGTTGCAAATCCTGAGTCCGGCAGCTCCTGTTGGAAGTTACAGCTACTCTCAGGGGCTTGAATGGGCTGTGCACCACGGGTGGGTGAATACCGAGGGCGATTTTAGTCTGTGGATAAAAGAACAAATTGATAGTGTTCTGGTTTTACAGGATCTACCACTGCTATTGCGTTTGTATCGTGCTTCGCTGCAGGAAGATGTTAGCGCAGTAAAGTATTGGAGCGAGTTTGCTGTGGCAATCCGTGATACAGCAGAACTTCGTCAGGAGGAGTCTGATCGCGCCAATGCCTATTGGCGTATTCTGAACAAGATCGACTGTGTGGCAGACCCCTGGTCAAAAAAGTTGTTTGTCAATTCACCTCTTACGTCGATTGCGTGGTTCTGTGCAAAACACGGTGTTTCTGATTCCTTGCTACTGACAAGCTATGCCCACAACTGGCTGGAATCCCATCTGCTCACCGGGATCAAGATAATTCCGCTCGGGCAATCCTCGGGTCAACGCCTCCTGTTTGATTTCGCGCCGCTGCTGGAATCAGCGACAAAGGCTTCTTTCGAAGTGGGTGAGGATCGTATAGGCATCTCCTTGCCGGCTTTAAGTATGGCCAGCTGTGCTCATGAAACGCAATATTCGCGTGTTTATCGTTCTTGATTAAATGGAAAATACTATGAGTAATCCTTCTCCTCTCCGTGTTGGAATCGGTGGTCCTGTTGGTAGTGGTAAAACATCTTTATTAAACGCCTTGTGTTGCCATTTAAGAGATAGCTATAGTGTGGCTGTCGTGACTAACGATATCTATACACGCGAAGATGCAGATTTCCTGATACGAAAACAAACGTTGCCTTCAGATAGAATCATCGGAGTTGAAACCGGCGGATGTCCGCATACGGCAATCCGTGAAGATGCCTCAATGAATCTGGCTGCTATTGATCAATTAAATGAGCGTTTTGATGATCTGGATGTCGTGTTTATAGAAAGCGGTGGTGATAATTTGGCAGCGACTTTTAGCCCGGAGCTAGCCGATATAACGCTCTATGTTATCGATGTTGCGCAGGGTGAAGAAATACCACGAAAGGGTGGGCCAGGAATTACCCGGTCTGACATGCTTGTTATCAACAAGACTGATTTAGCGCCACATGTTGATGTTTCTCTGGATGTCATGCGGGCTGATACCGACCGGATGCGAGGAGAAAAGCCCTTTTGTTTTACCTGCGTTAAAACAGGTGATGGTACCGAGGTAGTCAGCGAATTTATTTGTCGGGAAGGGATGTTGGCGGCTGCGGTGTGAATCTGGTTTTATCCAGGTTTTAAATGCAAAATCCGTCGCTCGATCACGGTTGTGAGATCATCATGAAGTGTATAGAAAGGTAGCCCGAATATGCTTGAATCCAATCTGAGCCGGCGGAGAGTTTTGTCAAGATTAATGGTGGGAATAGGGTGGCTCACCGGTAGTGATCGCATCTGGGCTTCGACATCAACTCCCAAGGCAACAGAAGGACCGTTTTACCCCGAGCCCTCGATGCGGTTCGATGATGCTGATAATGATCTGGTTAAAATTGACAGTAAGGTCAATGAAGCTGGCGGCGAGATTTTACAATTGAGCGGATCAGTACTGGATAAAAAAGGCAAGCCTTGTCCGGGTGCCCGAATCGAGATTTGGCAGTGTGATGTCAACGGAAAGTATCTGCACCCCGGTGATAATCGGCAGGTTGATTACGACAACGGTTTCCAGGGGTTCGGGCACGATATCACTGATCAATCCGGGCGTTACAGTTTCAGGACCATCGTTCCAACTCGATATCCGGGCAGAACTCCCCATATCCATGTAAAAGTAATCATCGATGGCAAGGAGAAGCTGACAACCCAGTTTTATATTCAGGGCCATGCTGACAATAGCAGGGATAGTATCTATCGTCGCTTGAGCCCGGAACAGGCATCAATGGTGGATATGAGCCTGGACAAGGCAGGGGAGGCTTTTACGACTTCCGTTAATGTTGTTGTTTAGCCCATGTGACTAAAATATTGGCTGATTGCAGCTGCTCTCAGCTGAGCGTTGACCGGTTTCCATGTCCGGTTGATTTTGTAGAAGCGGCTTATTGCTGGCAAAAGTCAGAAATACAATCAATCAGACGATCATTTGTCTCTGCTGTCGAAATCGAAAATCGTATAAATCGTTCAAGCCCGGCTTCGCGTGCAAGATTGACCACAATGCCGGTGTTATCAAATAAATAATCGGCCAGTAATTCCGAATACCCCTCCCGGTTCAAGCCCTGCTGGTCACTTTGGGCGTTTTTCTGCATTGGCGAGCACATGATGAAGTTCGCTCGAGTAGCGATGACTTCAAACGGCATCTGCTGCAGTGAGTCGACCAGCCGATTACGTTCGCTGACGATGCTTGTAATGCGCTGATCTATCAATTCAATTTCATCAAGTACGGCAGTGGCAGCGGCTTGCGCTATTGCATTAACAGGGCCCATCGCACGAACTGTATTCAGTAGCGGTAGCATCCATGTCGGCACATGGCACCAACCGGCACGCAAGCCAGCGATACCGAAGGCTTTCGAAAACGTCTGTGTGACAATAACATTTTCATGTTGAGTGACTAACTCATGCATCGCCTGCGTGTTTTCGCCGTTGACTTTAGCATCAACAAATTCCCCGTAAGCTGTATCGATAACAAGCACAACGGAAGATGGAATGGATTGGGCAAGCCTCTGTACCTCCCTGGTTTGCAGGAAGCTGCCGGTCGGATTATTCGGGTTGGCCAGAAAAATCAGCTTGGTACGTTCGGATATATTGTCGAGTAAGGCATCCACGTCGGTTACATAATTTTGCTCTGGCGCTTTTACAAGTGTTGCGCCCACCCGGTTGCTGACAATTGGAAACTGAATATAGCCAAACTCTGAAATCAGACACTCGTCTCCGGCAGCCAGAAACGCGCGACCTATGATATCCAGCAGTTCTTCTGAACCGTTGCCGCAGATTAGTTGGTCGGGGTTTAGCCGATAGATCTCAGCCAGTTTTGTGCGCAATGCCACACAGCCCGGGTCGCCGTAATTTTGTGCCTGTTTTGCAACTGTCTCGATAACCTTCTGGACGGTGCCTACCGGTGCGAAAGGCAATTCATTGAAACTCAGATTGATAACAGGCAGGCCCTTGGGCTGGGCTCTATCTTTACGCGGCCTGACGGCCAGAGGAGCAATACGTGGCTGGGGCTTGTTCGCTGACATGGGTTAAGTGTTGCCGATAGCGGAATTGAGTGGTAACCGGGGCTGAATTCTAACATTGAATATGCTAATTTATAGGGCTCTCGGTTCCCCGGTGGTTGTAAAAGGATTGCAGTTTTAATATGAATGGTATTCCTGAGAATTTTGCAGATCGCTATGATACCGACGGCTTTGTTTATCCGATTGATGTGATCAATCGCACTCTGGCCGATGAGTTGTTGCATGATTACGAAGCCGCCGAATTGGAGTTGGCCGATGATCCCGAGAAGCTCGCCCTGTTGCATGCCTATCCGGACCGATTGCTGCCTTCGTTTGATGCTCTCGTTCGCAACCCGATCATCATTGAAGCTGTGTCAAAAGTATTGGGGCCGGATTTGCACGTCTGGAGTGCCAGTACTTTCGACAAGGCCCCCAATACCGACAAGATCGTTACCTGGCATCAGGACCTTACCTACTGGGGGCTTGATGATGCGGAAGAGATTACTGCATGGGTCGCCCTGTCACCGGCTACAGTTGAAAGTGGTTGTATGTATTTTGTACCCGGCAGCCATAAAAAACAGGCAGTACCGCACCGCGATACGTTTGCCGAAAATAATCTGTTGTCCCGTGGACAGGAAATAGCCGTTGATGTGGCAGAAGATGAGGGCGTTGCGGTGGTTTTGCAGCCGGGTCAGGCATCCCTGCATCATGGCCATCTGTTCCATTCCTCGGGCCCCAATCAGACCAACAGACGCCGCATCGCGCCAGCTATACGCTACATCAAAACATCGATGAAGCAACAGAGCGGAGATCGCTCGCTGGTCGCGCATGTCAGCGGTACCGATGAGTACAATCACTTTACCGTAGCTGGCATGCCCAACGGCAGGCTGCATGACGATGACTTTGAGCTTTGTCGACAGGACACAATGATCAAGCGTCGTGTTCTGTATGAGGGTGCAGAGGGCCAGGCCGGAACGCGCTACTGAATCCTGGCCGTCAGCGCCATTGTAGAGCCGGCACTAGCTCGGCCTCACTGGGCTCGGCCTTACTGGGCTCGGCCATCAGTGGAATGGCCTCAGGGAGCAGAGCGCCAAGTGGCCAGACCTTAGCTATCAAGAGCCTGTCTGATCTTCTCGGCATGGCCTTTGATCACATCCGCGTCTGCCATATTGCCGGGTGGACGAAGTGGCTGGCCGTCGTGACGTGGCAGTATGTGAAAATGCAAATGGAACACCTCCTGTCCACCTGCCGCTTCACTGAACTGTTGCAATGTCAGCCCATCTGCCGCAAATGCCTGC
>CALFCE010000306.1 GCA_937951215.1 uncultured Granulosicoccaceae bacterium | reverse complement strand
GTGATGAGTACTGCAGGAGAATGTATTCTCGCATTTGTTTTTGGCACCGCCGTCGGCATCCTGGTGCAACGATCACGCTTTTGCAATACCGCTGCGTTGCGCGATGCCATATTGTTTAAAACGTTCCGAAATACCAAAGCGCTACTGGTTGCAATGATGATCCTGACCATGGGCTTCACCACGTTCATCACGTTTGGTGACGGCAACCCGATGCGCTTTGATGTCGGCTTGAATCAGGTTATCGGGCTGTTTATATTTGGCATCGGTATGGTATTGGCGGGTGCTTGCACGGTCTCAACCTGGGTAAAAACCGGGGAAGGCGATGTTGGCGCACTGTGGGCACTGGTGTTTACCTTTATCGGTATGTTTCTTTTTTCGTTGCTGTGGTCGTATAACTACTGGCCTCCTGCACCTGCGAGTATGACCGGCAAGCCTGATCTGGCAGCTCTGCAGTTCGGACATATCAATGCTCAAACGCTACAACAGCGCTTCGGCATCCCGGCCGTGGTATTTGGCATTGTCCAGACCGTGATTCTTGCAGCAATTTACCGTGCTATCATCAAGAAAGAAAAGGCTGATGAAGCAATCGCAGCCTAGCATTGTGGCCCAGTATTGCGGCCTAGTATTGCGGCCTAGTATTGCGGCCAAGTTTGGCAGCAGTTACTTGTTTCGCAAGGCTGAACGATAATCAGGAGATCTCTTATGGGCCTGTTTGGTAAAAGAAAAAAAGATGACTCTGGTGCTGCAGCCGGGCATCAGGTCACTCTGCAAGATGGCCAGAGCTATACCGTAGCGTCTGTTGTGGATTGTCTTGGCAGTTCCTGTCCGCGACCACAGCTGATGACAAAGAAAGCGGTCACATCCAGTGATGCCGGAGATGTTGTCGAAGTACTCGTTGACAACCCTACATCGATGGAAGCATTGCCGCCCTTGTGTCCCGGTTTGCAGGCGACACATCTGGAAACTGTCAGCACCGATAACGGCTGGCAGGTTTATATCCAGAAAAACTAAAGTTCCTGAAATGAGTCTAAAAACGCCGCCAGCAAAAACAAACCACTGAAGATCCAGAGTCCGATGGGCATATGACAGGTACGAGCAACGAAGAACGGTTTATGCGCCTCTATGTGGCTGCGGTTTCACTGGTCTGCGTGGTTGGTTTGGTTGTGGTCTATGGCATGCCGCCAGAATCGATGAAAACCAATCGCGACGGTATTGATCATTTCACACCCAGCGTTATCAATCCTGAAACAGGCGATCCTGTCGAAATGGGAGATTTGATCAGACATTTCAGGGGTGATTGACTCGAAGGTGATTGACTCGGGGGTGATTAACCCGGTGGCTATTAACGCAGTGGGGTAACGCAGGGGGGATGAATCAAGGCACTGATGAAACGCTGCGGACTCATACCCATTATTTTAATGGAATTGATATTGAAAAAAGTGATGCGATAGCATGGATATAACCCTTTTGGCATTGGTCATCGCGTTCATCGTTGCGATACTGGGCCTGTATCTGGTGGTAACGGGCAAGTAGGAGATTGGAGAATGAAACCGACTCACATAATTTTTTGTATCAGCTCACTTCTGGTCACAGGACTGGTCGCCACTTTGCTGTTTCCGTTAGCAGCTAAATCCAGAGCCGAAATCGACTTCGCCACCACTCCTCAAAGCGCTGAAGTGCTGGATGATGTGGATCTCGGAGAGTTTGGAGAAGTACCGGTGCTGGATCTTGTGCAGTACTACATTGAAAACCCTCCCATCGTAGAGAATACGCCTGCTACCGACAAGAAAACACGTTTTCAGGGTTGTTGATTGCGGCAAGCCCTGACCACATTGCTCCCGCAGATCCTGTCGCTTGTCCTGCTTTACTGGCCTGATTGGGCTGTCTCAAACAGCACCGAGATTAACCTCACCACAAAATCCCATACCACCGACTCCGCTATCGTTAGCTACCTGAAGCATGATCCGGCAGTGACTCTCTCTGCGATTGAATCCGGAGAATTCGATAGCCTCATCGATGTCAGAAAACAGACCGATTGTCTGCAGCAGACTTTGACCAATGCCATTTGCTTACCGGTTGAGAGCCTGTTGACCGACCGTGCACGTTTAGCCAATTTTTCCGGCTTGCTGTGGAAATTGGGCACTGCCGGGCTGGCAGGTTCCGAGCATGTGTTGATTTTGGGCGACAACATGGCGCGTAAGGAATTTATGGCCGGTGTGCTGCATCTGGCTGGGCAAAAAAAAATCACACTGCTACATCAACCATTGACAGAGTTCGCTGACAACCAGAAACAAAAAAACAAGCAGTTTTTCTCCAGCGGCTCCGCCTTACCACCTACCCGCACTGTGGTGTGGCAAGCTCTGATGCGCTCTGAAAACATTGTGCTGCATAAGGAAATGCAAAAACTGCAACAAAGCGGAACAGCGATGATACTGGATGGGCGCTCCGATGCAGACTATTGGGGACAGACAATTCGTGCCGCTCGAGGCGGACATATCCCCGGAGCTGATTCCAGTCCCTACACCCAGTGGCAACTTGATTCAAACACCTTGTCTGCAAACGAGCATGCGCCGGTGATTGCCTATGCCGCTGATGCTTACACCGGTATTGCGTATTACACTCGTCTTATCGCTGCGGGTCAAAACACCCGGCTTTATATCGATGGATGGAGACGTTGGGCAGCCGACGCCAGACTCCCTGTCGATGCCGCAAGCTATCCCGGCAGTGCCTCGCGAGCGATGGACCCAGACCGCGCGCTTGCTCGTCAGGCATCCCCGCCAGCCCTGAACCCACAGCGGTTTGGAGCCACGAATTGGCTCTTTTGGGGATTATCGGTTGCACTGGCTTTCTGCTGCGGATACATTGTCTGCAGAGTCTTGCAAAAAAAGTGAGCACAGTGAGCCCGCCCATCGATTTGATGTTTCATGTCACGAACCCCAAGTGTGCGGATACTCTGCGTGAGCTATGCAATGCAGCTGGCAGACGAGGCTGCAAGTGGACCATGTTCCTGACCAATGATGCGGTGAAGCTGGTAAAGGAAAGCTGGTTTGCAGAAGCCACCAGCAGCTGCGACAGTGTTGTGGTCTGTGAAGCATCGTGGGTTCGATATGCGGTCACGGATTCGGCCCAGGATTCAGCCCCGAATACAGCTCAGTTTTCTGCAGGGCACTGCCCGGTAGAAACCGGAAGTCAAACCAGCAACTCCGAGATGACAGGTCGTGCCAGACGGGTGGTCAGCCTCTAGTCCTATGATAAGTGCAACCAATCAACCACCAATTTGGCACCCAGGTCAGCAAGCGCCTTATTAATCATGACAACTCAAACCGCGAATCATCGGCGAATTTTGTTGTTGGGCAGAAATGACTTACTCGAAGGCATGCGGGTGGCGGCTGGGTTAACCATTTTTGGCCATGATGTTTCATTGGTTTTGATGCATAGATCATTAACGGAAGCCGAAACTGAAAGCGAGCAACTCGAATTGTTGGAGCTGGCAGAAATTGAACCTGAAACCACTGTGCCGGCCATGCAGGAACATTTAAAGCTATTGGACGCAAGCGATCTCGGCAGGTTAATGGCGAATGCCGATTTGGTATTAAATGTATGAATAGCGATACCGCGGGCAAGGTAACACTGGTGTTGAAAACCGGTCTTTTCAACGATGCCGAGCTGGTAGAACAAGCAATGCAACACATGCAAACTGACGATATAACGATCATCGATATAGGGCAGGAAGCTACAAGCAATTTTACCGATAGTGGCTGGGACGACGTTGTTAACGCCATTCTGACCTCAGAAAAGATCATCACCGTATGACTTTGGAAAAGCGGCTTATGCTACATGCGATAAGCACCCTCGGTCATACAAAAGCTATATCTGTTGTTAACTATTAGGAGGATTCCATGAGAAAGATCAATACACGATTTTTACGATCACTGAAATTGCTGGCTGGCGCAGCGGTTCTGACACTTTTTAGCAACACGGCATTCAGTGCAGACCCGTTGGTAGACGTCGAGTGGGTCAAGTCCAACATTGGAAATGACAGTGTTGTATTTCTTGACACCCGAGGCGGTATCGCTGGCAAATCAAAAACCGATTTTCTACGAGCTCATATTCCGGGTGCCGTTTATACGGCCTACCTGAAAGACGGCTGGCGCGCCAAAGACGCTGGTGGCACCCCCGGACAGCTGGCACCTATTGATAAACTCGAAGCATTGATCGGAGGCCTGGGCATTGGTAACGATTCGCACGTAGTGATCGTACCGGCTGGCGGGAAAGCTGTGGATGTCGGCACAGCCACGCGTATCTACTGGACCTTTAAAGTTCTCGGCCACGATGAGGTATCGATACTGGATGGTGGCATGGCGGCTTATACCAAGGAAGTCGGTGACGACAAAAAACCCGTAAACCCATTGGAGAAGGGAGCGGCGAAAGTCACGGCAAAGACATTCAAGGCCTCGTTGCGTGAAGAAATGCTTGTCACCAAAGAAGACGTACTGAAAGCACAGGAAAATGGTGTTGCACTGATCGATAACCGGCCCAACAATCAGTATGTGGGTATCAACAAACACGGTAAGGCCAAACGCCATGGCACGATACCGGGTGCTTTGAATGTGCCAGAGAACTGGCTGACCAATAACGGTGGTGGCAGCTTCCGTGATGAATCAGCTTTGCAAAAGCTATATGCCGCGGCCAACGCCGATACCGATGGTGAGCAGATCAATTTTTGCAACACCGGCCATTGGGCATCCCTGGGTTGGTTTGCATCGCACGAGTTGCTGGGCAACAAGAAAGCTCGTATGTATGATGGCTCCATGCTCGAATGGTCAGCTGATGAAAGCCTGCCCATGGAACGCAAGGTAAGCCTCGACTAATCAAGGTCGATCCGTTCTGCGTTGATCCCGTTCTGCATAGATAGAAGAGACTGCATCTTGCCATGCAGAACGGATTAACCCTGTCGTTAACAGTACTTGTCCTGCTGGGCTTGTGTTCTAACAAACCTGCGATCGCCCAAGGTGAGCACGCGCGCCGCGCTGCGGCTGAGATTCGGGTAATGGTGGGTGATCTGAAGCGTCTGGACTCGCCCGAGCTCTCCACCCAACATAAAACGGGTCTTCAAGAGCGCATTCTGGGCAGTATCTCTGCGCTGGATATTCTGTTCCGGCTGGCCGATGAAGAGACTGCAGAACCCGACACGAGCCCCTCAGCACCTGGCCTGCCCAAAATCAGTAAACTCAGTATCAAAAAACTCAGGCAGGCATTTATTGATGATGAACTAAAGGCTAACAATTCAATCCTCAGGCAATGGCTTAAACTCTACCCTCTGGCACTGTCCAGGTTAGAGGCTACTCAAGACACAGACATGACCATCGGAAAAAACTTGCACAAGGAACTCTGTGCTCCCTGCCATGACAATCCAGCCCGGAACACAGCTCGACCGGCCTACAATCTTTTTGACGAAGCCAACAACCTGGCCGTTGAAGAATTCATTGCCCGACTCTTGACAGGCGTTCGCGGTGACCGTGTTACCGGGATTGATAACCCGCTGAGCGATCAACAAATACAATCTTTGGCAGCGTATTACGCGTTTGGCAAGCAACCTTGAACGTCACCGTCAATTCAATGGAGTATCGCCCAGCAACAGCCGAAGATTCCAGCTGGCTTTGGGAAACCTACCGTGAATTGATGTTCGACTCTATTGACTCCCAATGGGGTTGGGATGAGGAAGTCCAGCAGCGAAATTTCAACATCCATCTACCCTGGCAGCAGTTTCAAATCGTGCAATATGAAAATACACCAGTCGCTGCCTGTTACGCTGAAACCCGAGAGAAAGAGTTGTACCTCCATTTGTTGCTGGTCACCCGCAGCTTTCAACGGCAAGGCATAGGCAAAGAAGTCATCAACAAAGTTAAAGTGGCTGCCGAATCGGTTGGCCTGCCGGTACGCTTAAGCGTGATCAAAACCAATCCCGTTTTGAATTTTTATACATCTCTTGGATTTACAACCGAAAATATACTGGATGATAAAACCTGCCTGATCTGGCAACCCGAAATGTCACAATCAACCGAAACAGATGAACTGCAGCCTGCCAATAAGAGAAGACGCAAGCGGGGCGGTCGAAAGAAAAATACCGGGAAAACTCAACAGCCAGCCGCAAGCAATGCTGCACCCTATATTCATCGACGCATAGGCACCTTCAATATCCTTGGTGAAGAAGGGCTGGCGACGATTGAACACAATGCCGACCTTATCTTGCGTGATACCGGCATGGAGTTTCACGATGACCCCGAGATACTGAGTTTTTTTAAAGACGCCGGTTGTGACGTTGACGGGACACGCGTGCGATTTGATCCGGGCTTTTGTCGTCAGATCATCACGGCATCTGCACCTGCCAGCTTTACACAACATGCCCGTAACCCCGCTAAGTCTGTGCAACTTGGAGGTGATGCTACCGTCTTGTGTCCGTCCTGGGGCCCGCCGTTTGTGCACGACATCGAACAGGGTCGTCGCTATGCCAGCCACAATGACTTTGTCAATCTGGTCAAGCTTCATCACTCGCTGCCCTGGTTGCACCATTCAGGCGGGGTCGTTTGCGAACCGATTGATCTGCCTGCCAACAAACGCCACCTCGATATGTTGATGGCGCATATTCGATGGTCGGACCGCCCTTTTATGGGTGCC
>CALFCE010000305.1 GCA_937951215.1 uncultured Granulosicoccaceae bacterium | reverse complement strand
TTTTTAAAGGTTTGTTCAAATGCCAGAAATTTCAAAATTGACTGGTTGACAGAGGGATGGAATCGCAGGCCGCCCTTGTAGGGCCCGATAGCGTTGCTGTTTTGAATCCGGTAACCACGGTTAACACGGATGTTGTGGTTGTCATCGTGCCAACAGACACGGAACGACACAATTCTGTCCGGTTCACACAGGCGCTCCAGTACTTGTTCTTCAAGATACTTCGGGTGCAGTTCCATGTAAGGAATAATGTCTGCTGCCACTTCATGCACAGCCTGATGAAATTCGGTTTCTCCAGGGTTGCGTGCAACCAGGCCCTCCATAAATGTTGCCAGATCTATTGCTCTTTTTTGCATTTCCTTGCTCCTGTATTTTATGTGGCCGCTTGACTGAATAACGCAGCTTGCGGTGTTGTGGGTCCTTATTTGAGTTCGAAATCGACGTTGATCGCGATAACTTCTCTGGTAGAAACGGGTATATCTTTTATCTCACGTTCCCAGTCACCAGCAAATGGCATGGCGGTGCCGCTCTTGGAGGCGCGGGCGCCGACGGTAACCATCTCCACGGAGCTGAGATCTCGGCTGGGCATCATCGCCATGGATTTATCCAATGTGATGGTCGCGGGAAATTCTTTTACCAGACGTCTCGTTACGGCCAGCGGCATTCGCGATCCATCAGTCGGGCGTGCATACACATAGACTGAATCCGATGGCGAAAAATCTTTGACTATTTGAGGATCGAGCGTTATGTAGACAGCAATGCTGGGGTCAAAATTCTGCTGTTTGGTATCGGCCGCAGTGATATCCGACTTTGGTTTTTCAACCCGTCGGACCGGGATTTCGAGCCCCAGGGATTCGAGTTGCTTGGCAGTTTCTTCAAGCATATTTTCGACAACTTGACGGGCACCAACCGGACCCGAGTCGGCCGCGGTGGAGGATTGTTCTGCGGATTTTGTCGCGCCTGTCTCTGATTCAGCAGACAGGATTTCCAGATGCAACAAATTCAGCAACACGTAGCTTGCCTGGGGATTGCCTAACTGCTTGTTGGCAAGAGCCATCATCCAAAGGGCTTGTTTGTGCCTGCGGTTTTGATCAAGAGCCTGGCCGATAAGTTCATATGGCTTGCCGGCAAACGAGTTGTTGTTGAGTGTTGCCAGGACCTCTGCATGTCTAATCAGCAGCTCCGGCTGATCGGGATATTCCTTGATTGCCTGGCTAAGGAAGGCATCGGCTTCGTGAAATGAACCCGCACTGATGAGCGCAGTTGCTTCGTTAATTTTCGACCTTAAGCCCAGTGGCGCATCTTCAATAGACAGGAGCTGTTGTAGTTGCTGTTTTACACTATCGATATCTTCTGTTGATGTATCCGCAGCAATGGCAGCGCTGCCTACAATGCAGCCGAAAATCAGTGCGTAGCTGTGGCGCAGAAAAAGTTGACGGAACCTGCGCGGTTCGCTGCTATGAATCATGATAGACACTGTCATGCATTCTCTGGCGTGTGGTCAATTCGGGTAGGCTGATTGCGGCCGCGTGGTGCAAGATTGCTGGAGTTCGCTGCAGGATCAAATGCTTTTACGCTGAACTGTTTTAGACGAATTGGCATCTTTGGTCTTGGCCGCGGTTTCTTTTGCATTGGCTTTGATAATAATTACCGAAATATTGTCATCACCACCATTGTCGTTTGCCATCTTTATCAGCTCCGTGCAAATAGCCTCCGGGGACAGATCCGGATTGAGTTTGATAAACTGGTGAACTGTGTCATCGTCAACCAGATTGCTCAATCCGTCGGAACAAATCATGTAAACATCGCCCGGCAATATTTTTTCCAGCTGAACATCCGGCAGAACATCCTCCAGCAAGCCAATGGCTTTGACTAAAATGTTTTTGGAGGGAGGGGTGCCTTTTTGCCCCGCTTCAAACCACTCCTGATACATGGTGTGATCACGGGTAATTTGAGTAAACGCATCATCCCGATAACGATATAAACGACTATCCCCCACATTGAAAATAACCGCTTCAGCTTTGTTTTCGATGAAGTAGGCACCCACCAGCGTGGTCCCCATCCCTTCACCCAGCTTGGAGCCATTGTCCCGATTTTTCTTGAGAACAAGCTCGTTGCAGGCAGTAACGGCATTGACCACGGTATCGTAGTAGTCTGGCTGGTCGCTTTGACCTCGTGAGCGTCGATGGTTACTGATTTGCTTCAGCAGCTCATCGATAGTGCTCTGGCTGGCAACTTCACCACTGAGATGGCCTCCCATACCATCTGCAATGGCGTAGAGGCCAAAACTTGTGTGGGATGTCAGTGAGTCTTCATTGTGATCTCTATCCTGACCAACATCGCTTACACCTGCGGCCTCCAGAAAAACGGGTTTGGACATTGTTTCCTTTTTTCCTTATCCGGTCAGACCTGATGCAAGATCAGTAAATAAAAATATTCCAACTGCGGCAACAATCAATACAGCGACGAGCATAACGGGAATGATAATTTTCCATGGAATACCCTCGCCAGTGGATGCCGCCTTCGAAGCAGAAGCAGGTTTTGCTTTTGACTTCGCCGGTGGCGAGTAGCTTTGGGGAATCACAAACTTACATTTGATCGGTCCAAAATCGATGATGTCCCCATCTGAAAGATACGAAAATGCTGCTGTTTTGTCATTAACAAATGTCTGATTTTGAGACAGCGAATCGGTCAATTTCCACTTTTTACCATCGCGATCGATGACCGCATGGGTCCCGGAAACCCCTGCATCATTCAAAACGATATCCTGGGAACTTGAAGAACCAATATTCCAGTTCTCTTTGTTGTCCTCGAGCGGGATGATGGTTCCTTGCAGGCTACCCCCAATCACCACCAGAGCAGGTATTGATCCGTTGTAATCAACATCTGTGGTGGTCATTTGATCGAGTTCAACCCTTGGTACAAAGGTCGTTTTTCCGCCCGTTTGCTTGGAAAACGGATCCCAACCTTCGGCATCTGCTTCAGCGGCCGCAGGCTCGGGTTTGGCAGCGGGTGCAGGCTCGGGCTTGGCTTCAGCGGCAGGCTCGGGCTTGGCTTCTGCCACAGGTTCGGGCTTGGCTTCAGCCACGGGCTCGGGTTTGGCTTCAGCCACAGGCTCGGGTTTGGCTTCAGCTGCAGGTTCGGGTTTGGCTTCAGCCGCAGGTTCGGGTTTGGCTTCAGCCGCAGGTTCGGGTTTGGCTTCAGCTACAGGCTCGGGTTTGGCTTCAGCTACAGGCTCGGGTTTGGCTTCAGCTACGGCACTTGCAGCTACATCAACCGGAGGCCTGAACGTGGTCGGCTGTTCAACAGCTCGATTGGTGAAGGTTGTTTTGTCGTCATCCACTTCGGGTTCAGGTATCTCGAAAAGATATTCCTGAACATCGAAGACAAGTTTGTCGGATGGGTTTAGCTGAGTTTCGTCCTTGATGATTTGTCCGTTGACCATGGTGCCATTGGTCGACCCCAGGTCGGTGACAAAGACATTACCTTCCTTGATGGCTATAGTTGCATGCTGTCTTGATACTCCAGTTTCATCGTCGAGCAACAAGTCACAGGTCTCCCGTCGACCGACGGTCATGTTTCCGGAGAGAGGGTAGAGCTTGTTGTCTGATACTCTTCTCAGCTGGTGCGTATTTGAGGTTTTTGGCATGATTTAAATCCGTTTTAGAACTTGCCTGATATGGCTTTGGCTATTTTGGAAAATTGTCTTGGTTTGTATTTGTCGAACAATTGGACATCCTCATAGAAACTATCCAGCGCAGATGAGCAACTGTCGATATCGCCAAGCGTCAGGCATAGAGTTTCGAAGCTGTAAATAATTTGTTCTGCCTCTGCAAAGTCGCTGGCCCTGTCTGCTGCAGCTGAGTTCAACAGAGACCTGCGTACCTTGCGTATTTCATCTGCAGAATATTCGCGGTTCAGCTGCTGGTACAAGGTATCGAGCGCCGCTTCCAGACTTTTGGCAGATTCTACAAATTTTCCCTTGGCCCCTTGTGCCGCCAGCAGTGTGTGCTTGCGTCTGGCCTCCAGATTGTCAATCTGTTCCTTTGTACCTACGGCATCCAGTATCGAACGGATGACCACAAGATTAGGCATGTGCAGTCGCAGACTTCCCGGTATTACACCGTCCGCTCGCGCGCGGGTCCACCGAAGGTTGTTGGTTGAGTGGTGACAGCTATCGCAATCGTAGAACGCGAAATCCGGGAAGATACCAAAGCCATCATGCAGGCGAAGGCCTGCAACATTAACCTGCTGTTTCGCCGATTCAAATTGTCCTGTCATCCATAAACTGAAACCGGGTATCAAGCCCTTGCGCTCGACGTAGTCCTGATCGACTGAGTAATGCGCGGGTTGGTTTTCGGTGAACAAGTTCATTTCGAAACTGAGTCGCGGATGACCTGCAGCCATGATTCGGTGTGTTGCGAAGCGGTCTTTGGTGCCGAGGTGGCAACTAAGGCATACCTGCGCCCGAACATCACCTTTCTCTGTTTCGATCAAACCGGCCTTGACGTTTGCCGCATGAGTTGCATTGGCGTCTGTATGAGTCGCTATCCAGTTTTCTGCACCTCCATGACAGGCTTCGCACCCGACACCATCGCTGATTTGAAATTTGGGCCCGCGCTTGTCTTCGGGTACGTTATCTGCGTGACAGTCGAGACAAATTTTGGCGCTTCTGGCACTTTCAAGCCCAAGTTTCGCCGCTATCCGTTTAGAGTCATCGTTTAGAAGGGTTTTGTAGGCGACGGAATGATAGTCCTGGTCTATCCAGAACGTATACTCATCCAGATGTACGTTCCTGCCTTCAACGGGTGCACTCTTTCCGTGGCACTGGCTGGTGGCACAGGTTGCGGCGCCAAGATGAACATTAGATTCAATTTGTCGGACGATCTCGCTGCTGTACGCTTTGCCCATAATCAGGCATAGCGTGACCAGCAGGAGATACGTATGCCTTCTATTGAGCATCCTTGTTTTTGACAAACCACGGTTCTCCTTTGTCATTTAGGTATAGCGTTTCCATTTCAGTCAGATTAAGAGGGCGTGAGCCACGTCGCCCGAATACTGCAACCTGATTTCCGCTTTCATCAACACCTCGATCACGTTCCAGCGGTCTGGAGAGGCTAAGCGTCCGTTTGCCTGTTTTCTTGCGTGCGATCAGCTGTGGGTTGGGTTCCGGGCTGAATCCATAAAATTTGGGTTGCAGGTCCGGTGAGGTCAGCTGAATAACCTTCAACCCATCGATGCCGTCCGCCACATAGGCAAACAACGATGCGTTGGTGGTGGCCACGATAACATCTTGTGAGTCCTTCAAGCCTTCTTTGAACTGTTTGAAGACTTTCATGCGAGCCGGGTTTTCAACATCAACGATGATCAAACCGTCTTTGCCAGCTGCCACATAGGCGTAAGTTCTGGAAATGAACACCTTGCGAGCATCAGCAATACCGATGATGTTATCACTGCTGGTTTTCGGGTTTCTTATGTCAGTGACATCGATGACTTCAAGCCCTTTTGCTGTAGTCACAAACAGATACCGGAATTGATGCATGCTGGCACGGGCATCGTCTAGCTCTATGGTACTGACCACCTCGGGTTTGAGCGGATCATCGATGCTTACAATGACAACGCCTTTTTTCGCGGTGATATAGAGATAGTTACCCGCAACAGTGATATGCCTTGCACCATCGAGGATCCCATCCGGGTTCCAGGTCAAATCCCGATTAAGGAAATTATTCCTCGGTTCACCGTCAGCCAGAGAGTTGACGTCGACCAAAATCAATCCCTCAACGGAGTCACTGATAAACGCATAGTTATACAGTGGGTGGAACGGCTGTTCCATATTATCGATCCGCATCAGGTCACCCTGATTTCGCTCGGGTGCAATCGGTTGCGTCGTCGGCAAGGCAACGCAAGTGGCATTTCTCGATTTCACCGTTGTGTCGTGTCCCAGCGGACTGAATGGCGCGGTGATGATTCGCTGCGAAATACCCTTATTGGCGATGCTTGCCACGTCGTAGGCCTGCATACCTTTGCGACCCTCTGCTACGAACAGGTATTCACCGCGCAGCTGTAGACAATTAACCGTGCCAGTGCGATGGCTATGCTCAAACTCGAGCTTCTGCTGGTTGTTGTTGTGCTCGGCAAACCAGTCTGGGTAGGCGTATTGGTGCAGGTAACTGCCAATGACCGCCTGCGGTTCGTCCCACTCGGTAACCTGAACGGCTGATATTTCACCTTCAGCCCCAAGGTAGGCGTTATAGCCCACAAAGTTGATGAACTGTGTCCCGTGCATCAGAGTCTGCGCCATGATGGCGTTGTTGTTATTGTCCGCTGACAAATGACAATCTTCACATTCCTTGGTTTCGGTTTTACGTACCGTATGGGGAAAGTGAGGGTTAAAGGCCTGTGAACTAAAACCACTGGCCGCGATGGGTGGTTGCTGGATGTAGATTTTCTCGCGGTTTGAGTTAGTTGACGACAACACCAGTGCGGAAGTGGAGCGTACCGGAGCTATACGACCGCCATTGGCAGGGCTTCTTCTACCCAGGTGGAACACCTGATCGCGGGCAACTTGCGGATTGTAGGTTGCAAAGTTGCGAGTTTCACCACCTTCATACTTGTGGCGCTCGGTTTTACGGTTGGCCTCAATCGGCAAGTGACAGCCGCCGCAACTGGTTGTCCAGGAGGTATGGCATGCGTAACACTCGATCTTGTCATACGAGTGAGCGAGTTCCGACCCGTCTACTTCAGGCCCCCAAGCCAATGTGTCGGTGTCGGTGCTCATCAGTTTTGCACGTGCCGCTTTAGTGTTGTACTCGGGATGATCCGCATTGACGCTGTCTTTGACCAGACTCATTTTCCACTCGAGTTCTGGATCCAGAGATGCACGCTGATAAAGCTCATTGCCAACCCATTCAAAACGCCTTCTGCCATCAGGTGTTCTGAGTGTCAGCAAATCCAGTCCACCGTCAAGAGCCGCAGGCCCTGAGGTGTAGAGGTTGGGGTATTCCTGGGATGTGCCGTGGCAATCCTGACAATCAATCTCGACAGCCAATGCCACTTCGCCATAGATATGCCCGTTACCATGGTTATCCTGTGCGAAATGGCAATCGACACAGTGCATACCAACATCCATATGAATGGAAGACATGTGGACCGCTTTTTCGAATTTATCCGGATCGGTGTCTTCTACGATATTGCCGGCCTCGTCAAGCAGGTTACCTTTGCGATCCCGTTTGAATACTGCCCGGAAATTCCAGCCGTGACCGTGATAGTCGGCAAACTGGGTATCCTGCATCTCGTCATTGCGATCCCAAACGGTACGCAGGAACTCAACATCAGCCCATTTACCGCGCGGGGAGGCACCTTCAGGATTGCGGTCGAGTACCGCCCACTCTTCGGAGTTGCTTGGATATTGTTGCTTCTCAGGCCACATGCGCGGGGCATCTGATTCATAATCCCACATGGTGTACCCCATGTAGGTGTTGAGAAACATATTCGGTTGATGCATGTGACAAACCATGCATTGACTGGTTGGTACCGCTCGGGTGAAGGCATGCTTTAACGGATGGCCGCTTTCGTTGCGCGGTATGGTCGGATCATCGGTTTGTGTGTGTCCGTCACGCCCGAATTCTGCGTAAGGACCTGAATGCGCCGGGTCACGGTCATTGGCATACACACTGTGGCAAGCGGAACAGCCCGATTGTCGATAGTCACCCGGTTGGTCATTGGTGCCGGAGAACCAGGTGAGCGGATCGTTCAGTCGTGTTTTGGTAATGTTGATCACTGGTACCGAGATGCTGGCGCCGGTTGCGGGTCCACGATTTGACTGGCGGATATCCGGACGCCCTGGTTCCTCCAGCCTTTGCAGAAGACCGAGTGCATTGGGCAAGCCCGTTTCCGGAAACAGGTTGCTGATATTTCGCCCGCCACGCTCAAACACGCGGAAAATATCACCGGGTTTCAGGGTCTCCCAAGCTGGCAAAGGGTACAGTACTTCCAGAATACCGGCTTCAGCGGCCGCTTTTTTCTGCTCCTCTGGAATGACCGGGCCGTACTGAGTAACACCCAGACCAGACTTGTCGTACGCTTCGCCGATAATATAGTTTTTAAACGGAAGGATACCGTTGTTGTATGAAGCCCCGCCGAACAACATCGCACCGGTAGAGTGGAGGCTGCGTTTTTGAGCTTCGATAATATCCTGGTGGCAAGCACCGCAGGCAAGATCGGCCGTGCGGTAGTCTGAGGGATTCACAAACCGAATAAATTCATTGCTCTCTGCGTTGAGCAATGTGTAAGTGCGTTCCGGGTTGGCACTGGAAGGGAAGTTCCAGGCTTCGGGGTAGGTAGGCAGCACGTGCGCCTTGTCCGTTAGCTCCCTGTATTCCTGAGACTCTCTGTCCAGTGGCCCGACCATTGCGACGCTGGCATCGCCACCATGGCAATCGGTGCAGCCAATCTTGACACCGGGGTTTGAATGCATGGTTGGGAAGTCGTTTTTCTCGTGGCAGCTGGCACAGCCATCGCTTTTACCCGCCACCTCTGCAGCGCTTTGGTTGGCGGGCGCGGCCGGCGTTTCCTTGTATTTGCGTTTGACCTTGGTGCCATAGCCGCCGCCTGCGGCAAACACCTCACTGGCCAGTGAAAAGAGAAACACCAGCGCCATACCGGTGACCAGGGTTCTGGACTGTCGGAGATGGTTTGCATCCCGGCGTTTTCTGGTGATCAAGCCACCTGATTTTACTGTCAACATAACTCCAAACCTAGTAGTTGAACGTGGCATTAAAAAAGAAGGAGCCAGCGTCTTCATCCGGAAACAGATCTTCAAACCCTTTGCCCGGCAGCAGGGCCGCATAGGATGCACGCAAGATAATATTTTGCGACATCTTCGGGCGATAAATTATTGCAGCTGACACGTCGGTGCCAATCTCTTTATCGATATCAGATTGGTTGCGAGCCGCTTCGATGACCTCGGTGGAATCAAAGTAGAGGCTGTTCACATTCAGGCTGAGTCTAAGCTCTGGCAAGATATCGAGGTCCACACCAAGACCGAACAGTACCAGGCCGGGATTGGTGAAATTGCTCTGGCCTTCTTCCTTGGACGATCGCATCGCGTTCAGGAAAGAGTTTCGACCGGACAGGGCAACCCGTCCACCACCAACCAAAGGCACTGCCTGACGATTCCAGAAACTGGTTTCGCCGCCGGCAAATTGCGGGTTTTCAAACACAGCGTCGAAACCGGTTGCCTTGTCATCAAAGGGGTCATCATCACCACTCGCGTACATAAACGAGATACGCGGACGGATCCAGCTGTAATCGACCGACAGCTCGGCAGCAGCAAATGCCGCACTGACATCCACTTTTTCATCGACGAACACACCAGGGTCGACTGTACCGACTGCATAGTAGGCAGAGGTGGTCAGATTGATGCGATCAAAGTGACCATCACCGTTGAAACCGATGTAGAGCACGTCGTACCCGCGAGGTGTTTCACGTCCCAGTGACGCCGGTCTCTCAATGAATTCATTGTTGTTGAAATAGAACTCATTGTCTTCGCCATTGCGGTTGTAAAGCAGCGTACCTTGCGAGAAAAAACCAAGGACCGGCCAATCCTGGCGAGTAACGTTGGCAACAAAGACATCGTCGTCTCGCAGACCTTTGCTGACATCGTTCAGACCACTGTTGGTATCTTTTTCAATGCGACGGAACCAGGCAAGGTTGTACTGCCATTTGTTGTTGTCACGAATACCAAACAGCCTCGCGCCGAATTGGTTGTCCTGAAAAAGAAACCCTCTGAAATCGCTGGAGAATGGCTGAATTCCAATTCGGAAACTATCGAAATCGTAGCGATCAGACACGTTGCGCAAGTGTTTGTCATAGAACGCTGCCTGAATGCCCAGGTGTTGATCAGTACGATCATCACCATCGCGGGGATCCGCGTTCACACCCTGGAGTTCCTCCAGCTCGGTGACGTTGTAGTTAAACGCCGCTGTCAGCCGGAATTCATGATCGGGTGGCTTAAAGACCGTGTTGCCCTTGTAGTAGACCAGCTCGGTGGCCAGAATTTGCGCGACCAATGATTGCGCATCCCGTCCGAACACGTCGATGCCGTTGGGATCGAGAGTAGAGGAAGCACCTACCGGAGTGGGCAGGTTACGGGTTTCAACAATCGTGTCTGCAATTACCGCGACACTGAAAAACCAATCGTCAAACAGAGGGCGATCAGCCTTGAGAGGGTTGCGATCATAAGGATTCAGCAAGCTTTCCTTGTAACCCAGTTCCTGATCAACGAGTTTCCAGCGATCCGGTACCTGAACCGATGGTCTGAAATCTTCCAGCTTCGGTTTAGGTATACCACTGGATATATTTTTTCGTCGATTGCTGTCGCTGTTTCGATCCTCGCCACCGCGCGACTCGGGTAACTGAAACCCGCCACCGCGCCGGTTTTGCCGCCGTGTAGGCGTACCCAGACTCGGTGATACCGGAGTTACTGCAGGGGTGTCACCGGTTTGCTCGTCTGCGGGTGCTTGCGGATCAGCTTGTGAAGCAGGTTGATCCGTGGTTCCACCTTCAACCGGAGGACAATCAACCTGTTGGTAACCCGGCCTTCGCCGGGTGACAATTCGGCCCCGGTTATCAAGGTAACAATTTTCCGCATACGCCGGAGATGAAGGAATAGAGACAAAACCTGTAACGAGAAGGCCGTGTATCAGCACTGCTGAAACGCCACCAGCGAAGCGTGGCAACAGTTTCTTCATTCCGTGTAACGCTGAATTACGTCGAACGTACTCCATGTCAATTTTCCTAACCAAGCACCAGCTCCCTGGTCCAATACGCTATGTCGTTATATCCCACGGCGCAGTGCTCCATTATGTCGATTGAGGATTGCAACCCGGTTTTCCAGCCGCCGGATTACGCCTAATTTTGTTCAACTACATTTCCCAACTACTAATTTTCGAACTACTACTTTTCCAGATTTTTTTGCGAGTCAACTGCAGACAAGTGTTTGGTCAGTGCCTGCAAAGTTGTTTTGCTGTCGTCCCCGGTGCCGGTCATGTTGGCCAGCATTCTGTAGTCATCCCGACTGTGTTCAAAAGCGGCTTGTTCACCATTCATACCAATGTGTGATGGAGGATGATAAGCATGACACTGTGTGCACCCTAGCGGAACGTTGTTGGCTACTTTTTGCCCATCGTGGCATACCGTACAAGAGTCCAGCTTTGGCATCAGGATATCACTACTAACAACCGATTTCGAGGCATCGTGGCAATACATGCATGCTTCTTCTCCACGAATGGCCTCTTTTTCTCCGGGCTCCAGCAATATGCCGTGGCTCAGGTGATCAAATTTGGCTGTGGGGTGGTAGTCCTCTGTCAATTTCACAGTGGCAACCTGAAAGCGGTCAAGGTTGCTGTCTGAGCCATTGTCGTTAATGGTGTGGCAGGTAACACAGCCTGTCTTGGTGAATTGTTGATCGATTTTTCCAGCTGCCAGTTCAAGGGCGCACTCGTAGGGGCTGCCAGTACATTCCTTGCCGCTGCCGACTTCTTCCAACCGCCTTCTCTTTTCTTTCCTGGCGGGGCGATTTTCATCGACTGGACCATCCGCGTTACCAAACTTTCTCAGATAAAACCCTTCGACGGCTGCGACTACAATATCCGGATAACCATGTGGCAGACGATTGCGTGCGTCGAGTGCGAGATCGTGGCAGCTTGAGCTGGCACAATTCATTTCATACGATATGCTGTCGAAGTGTTCGCCGTCGACGTCCAGTGTGTGACAGTAGGCGCATTCCAGCTGATTGTTGCTTTCATCCAGAACTTTGTTGGAGGCATAGTGTATTTCGTGATTGAACTTTAGTTGTGAATTCTCGACATCATTTGGCAGTGTCACTCGGGACCGCACCCATTTCGCATCAAGATCATATTCCGCGCCTTCGGGAGGAGATTGAAGCATCACGGTAAACTCGGGATGTGCGTCATCGGTGAAGTCCCCGACCTTGCCGAGTACTCGGTCACCGCCATTGTCGATGGCTGAAGCTACCAGCTCATGTTCGGAGTGGCAGTCGGTACAAAGCTTGTTGGCAGTGTCCACCAGTGTCGAAATCGGTTCGTTGTGCTCCTTGTGGCAAGCAGCGCATCGACCGTTCATTTCAAAACCGAACTGTTCGTTTTGGGCTACGGTCACAATATGATCCAGCGTGCCTGAGTGACAGTCTTCGCAAGACTCATTGGTTACCTTCTGGAAGAGCTTTTTATGACAGGCGTTGCAATTGGTTTCGAGTGTTGCATGCGCTTCGTGCAACGGGCCGCTGGTCCAGACCGCATCGGTAATCGGCAGCTTCGCCACGGTCTGGCTATCAGATGAATTCATGAAAAAGTAGGCGAGGGGGATCAGCATCGAGATAAGCAGTGTGCCGATGGCCAACGGCCAGGAGATCTTTCTGGGGCCAAGACGGGTATGAGTCAGATCAGTTTTATAGGCACTGGCTACTGATGCTGCTGCGCCCTTCAATGGCACAACTTCAAGGCCGACATCGAAACCGGTGGGCGCTTCGATTACCGTTACGACGTTACCATTGATGTTGATACTGTCGCCGACAGCCAGATCGCGCTTGTTTTGGCTCTCGCCGTCAATCTGAAAAGTGGCACCCCTTGAACAGCTGATCTGGATACCGTTGCGTGAGGCTTTTATATTGGCGTGATTTGCGAGAACTCCCTCGCCACCGAGCCGGATGTCCTGGTCCGGGTCGCTGCCAATGTTG
>CALFCE010000304.1 GCA_937951215.1 uncultured Granulosicoccaceae bacterium | reverse complement strand
CTGTCTCCAGCACCGTAAATTCCCGACAGCTGCTCCATTAATGATTTGGCATTACAATCAATTTCCACGGCTTCCAATAGCTGTGAATCTTCCAACCTGTCGTATGCCGTAATCTGTTTGTGCAATGCAAAGCATGGCTTTCCAATTTGGTCATCACCAGCGTGAACAAACAACGCTTCAAAGGCATCAACGTAATCTTCCAATAAAACATTTTTTCTGGCTCTTGGTGTCACCTGATCGCTGCCGTAAAACCGCGTTGCTCTTAATTCCCTCCAGGCAGGTACCGCAGCATCGAGTGACGCAAACGGTATAGTCATCATTTCCGACTTTGCCGAAATTTCCTTTTCCCAACCTTCAAGAACATCAACCCAACGCATTCCGGTGATACCAGCGACCCGTGCTTTTATATCCTGCTGGTAGAAATCAAGACTGGTTCTGGAATCGTCGGGCAGTTTTCTCAGCAGAAAGGAATGAATCCACTCTATAAATTCATCACGGGGAGCTTGCCTGTGGATAAAATCTACCAATGTGGCCGCGACTGCTGTCGAGGTTTCCACTCCATAGCGCTCCCTGACGGTGGACCAGGTCTCCAGCAATGAACTCGCGGGAACCACACTCAGCAATGCCTTGGTACGTGCCAACATTTCGGGGCTAATCGTGTCATTAAGCGCTTCATCAACATGACCATCGAACAGCTTGCTGCCGCTGTAGGCCCACCACCATGAAAATCCATCCAATAGCCACGCTTGCGGTTCAAAATCTGCACGATACGCAGACTCAACCAGAAAAAGCTCACGCAGTACACTGAAACGCAGAAACTGATTTTCTTCCACCTTTCCCACATCAAGGTCAGATCGGATCAGTACGCCATTGATTGCTTCCGTTCTCAGCCGCGCGTCCATTGAGCGATGTAACCCGGAGCGATGTTCAAGCTCCAGCGACAGGTTAACGGCTGGTAGCACCCAGCTAGCCTGTTCAGCGACTGTCCGTTGCAGCGTCGACAATAATGAGCCTAACTCATTCAGGAATTGCTGAGCACCGTTTTCGAGCGTACCAGCGGTAAATTGAACTGTGAGAGGCAGTCGCTCGTGTCTGACACTATTGGCTGCGGCAAATTCAAATACAGGTGTGTTTTCATCTCTCTGCTCCAGAAATTGCAGCAGGGTCATTGACATAAGCAACAAAAGAGCAAGTGCGACATATTCTCTGCGCCCCATACTATGTGCGGACGACCACGCATATTTTCCTTGCTGGAACAGAGCTATGGAAAAACCCACAGCGACAAGCGCCATTGACAATAGCAAGGTTTCGAGCAAGTTTTTCCACGGCCACAAACCAGACTCAAATGCAAAATATTCACTGTGCAGCAAACCTGCAGGACCGAATCCGCTCAACTCAACATCGAAATAGGTTATCAGCAGGTAAATCAGAAGAAACAGCAAAAAGCAGACAGGTATCCGCAAACTACCCAGAAAACTGATGCAAAAAACAAAACTCCAGATGAAGACCACGCTAAAGAGAGTCTTGAGCATCAAAATCAGGACAAATTGACGATGGATGTTCTCCGTCGCCTCGGCGAGGGTCAGAACCAAGAGCAATATCCCAAGCGAGCAGGCCAACAAATAAAAAAGTGCTGTTAAGTACTTCACTAAAAAAATGGATAGCCGGCTCACCGGTAATGATTCGATGTAGTGCAGGGTCCCACTACTGTACTCTCGCGAAATCATCCTTTGACCCAGAACCAGCGCGACAACCGGGAGCATGGAATTAACATAGCTGCGGACGATTTCCAACTGCGATAGAGAACTGCCTGAGGTGTTGAATACCAGCGCCAACAACAAAACGCAGAGTACGCTTGCAATCCCAAGGAGTACAAACACCTTCGCGTGTTCACGCAGTTCCTTGAAAACCATCTTCACCTACATGCACTCTGTTGGTAACCTGGTCGGGAAGAAATCTCGAAACGTTCTCTCTGACAACTTTCAGGAAAGCAAGGAAACAAACACATCTTCGAGGCTCAATGAATCAATTTCCCACGAATCCGGCAGCACACTCGCCAGCTGATCAGGTTGCAAGTTGGCAGAACTGAACCTGATGACCACACGCCGTCTTTTACCGATCAGTGTGTCCTGTAGTACACAGGAAGGATTCTCAAGTACAAACTCGGGAAGTACCTTTGCCCTGTCGATATCACCTTCTCTGGAGAAAGCGCCAATATCTCTGGCAAGTGGCAACAGTTCGCCCTGATAGAAAGTTTTCCCCTTTTCGATAATGCAGACGCGATCGGCGATGTGCTCAATATCATCAATCAGGTGAGAAGAAAAAAAGGTGGTGGTGCCGAGCATGCGTGATTGAATGTTCACCTGTTCCAGGAATTCGCGTCGCGCCACCGGGTCCAGCCCGGCAGCGGGCTCATCGAGCAACAGCAGTCTGGGTTGGCTCGCCAATGCAAGCGCCAGCGCCAGCTTGGCTTTCATTCCAATCGAGAATTGTCCAACGGCTCGTTTCAAAGGCAGTTCGAACAAATCGAGAAAGCGGGAGTAGCCTTGATTGTCCCAGCCGGGATAGAAACGTGAGGTAAATTTGCCGATGGCAATCGTGCTCATCCATGGGTAAAAGTTCTGCTCTTGCGCCAGATACCCAATCTGTTGCCTCAAAGCAACCACATCCTTGTGCGGGGTCAGACCCAGCACCTCAACCTGACCCTGGTCTGGCTTCACAATGCCCATCAACACTCGGATAAGCGTCGACTTGCCGGCCCCGTTACGCCCGAGACACCCAACAATGTCACCCTCGTGTACCGTCAGGTCCAGCCCTTTCAGCACCTCAACCCGGGACATGCCACCCTCGAAATTCTTGTGTAGTTGCCGGATGTTTATCACCTGACCGGCTTCTGCCACTGAAGATTCTGCCGATTGTTGCCGGAGGTCATTTTGCATCTCGCTGTCGCAGTTTCTCTTCTGGGAATGTTGCAGAGAATAGCAATATCCACGTCGAAGCTGCGATAAAACTGTGTGTCATATCACGCTGACTTCGAAGCAGCTTTATCTGCTGGTTGTAGAGGAGGTCCGGACTGGACCCAATGGGGCCAGGTGTGCACACTCAAAGACCCCTCCAGCTACCCGATTGATATCAAAGTGGCGGATGCAGAAGCTCAATACGGCCGCCGATTACCGGCTTGCGTCAAACTGACGACGTGTCCAATCGGACCAATACTCGTCGGTCTGGGTGTTTTTGAACAGTATGACTGTCAAGCTGGCCACTCATTACCTGAAATACCGAACAATGTCACCACAAATAGTGGTCTAAAAGTTGGATTGGGTGTAAAATTCAGTCCCCTTTATCCGGAGTGAGAGAAACTCATAGTGAGTCAAAGCGAGAGCGAGCAACAGTTGCGGATCTGGAAAGATCTGGCGATCAATAAGCAGATGATCATGAATGAGGCTGCTACAGCCCTCAAGCTAAGAGGTGAGTGGACTCAGGAAGAACTCAAAGAAGCACTGGATATGGCTATCAAGCGTGCCAACAGTGCTGATGACAGTATCCAGAAAATGCGTGCCGACACCGAGCGGCAACTAGCTGAGATGACTGAAAAGGTCCGCGCGGCAGACAAGGCTCGGGCTGCGGCCGAAGAGCAAATTGCCGAAGCTCAAGAAGGACGAGAAACCGCCGAGCGCCAGCTTATCAACGGTCGCAAGGAAAACAGCGAAGCGCTGAAAAAAGCAAAACAGCAGGTTGATGAAAAACAGCGAGAACTGAAAGCAATCAACACTGCTTTGGCCGACACCCCCGAAAACGTCGTTCGCAAGCTCAAAACCCTAAAGCGGCAAAAGCATGAAGAAGCTACGGGTCGAAACAAGGCGGAAGAGCAGAACCGCAAGCTAAAGAAAGAAACCAAGACTCAGGCTGAAGAGCTGGAAAAGTTCGAAAAACTCACCGACGACAGCGTTGCGCTACTAGAGAGCTATCGGGATCTGCGCAGCCAATGCGAAAAACAAATCGAGGCTTTGAAAGAAGCTGACAAAGAAGTGGAAGACCTTCCAGCGGTCGATCATGACCTCCTTGGCAGAATCGAGAAGCTCGCACCAGAAGCCGAAGAAGCCTGATCAAATAGAAGCCTGATTGGGTAAACCTAATCAGGTAAACCTAACCAGGGAAACCCAACCAACAGGCTTGGCCTTAATGTCCTGGTGAATTTGGCTGAGCCGGTTGTGTTAAACAAACCGGCGTCATCAATCAGACTCCATCAATCTGGCTCTGTAAATCTGGCACCTGAGTGATCGATTGATGCCTGAGCCATTGCAGGCGTATCTCACAGACGGTTTTCAACAGCCTGCCGGACTGATTCAACCTGTTCTGCGATCAGCATCCGGATTGCTCTGAATGGGATCAACATCATCGTCTGATTCGCCGTGTTTATTGGCGATTTCATCATTGCTGGCTGTTACCGGAAATTCATTGACGATAGCCCCCAGCCCGCTGTTCGGCAAGACGCGGTTACGATGGTAAGAGGTCCTTGTCCCATGCGGGCCAACATCTTGCGCATGGCCGCCAGGCTGACTGATTAACCTTGCACCACTGTCCAATCCGATCGAGGTCGATTTGAATTCCGCTGCCAGCACCCGTTGGCGGAATACCTCATGATTTCGAAGCAGCTGTGTGGCTGTTTCCGCGTCAACAGGCCGACTCATCAAGTAACCCTGTATTTCATGACAATAAAATTCCTGTAACAGAATCAGCTGCTCTTCTGTTTCAACCCCCTCTGCCAGCACCTTCATACCCAGGCTGGTACTCATCGAGATAATAGCTTTGATCAGATGCTGCTTCTTGACGTCAGTGGCAATACCGTCGACAAAGGTTTTGTCAATTTTGACGCGCTGTATCGGGAATCGCTGCAAGTAATTCAGCGAGGCATATCCAGTTCCAAAATCATCAATGGCGATAACAAACCCCGCATCGCTCAGTTTCTGCAATGTCTCGCCGGCGACTTTGGTTGAATCAATACCAAGGGATTCTGTTATCTCGACTTCGACACTGTGCCGTTTCAATTGACGCGAGTTGACAGCATCAATCAGCTGCTCCGCCAGAGTATCGTCTCGCAATTCAACAGCCGACAAATTGATGGCCACGGATGTTTCCGGCAAATCGTTTAACTGCCAGCTTTCCAACTGATCCGCTACCACGCAGACCACCCAGGAATTTATGCGCCCGATAAGATTGCTTTTTTCAGCCAAAGGAATAAATTCTGTCGGTGATATGAACCCAAGCTCCGGATGCTGCCAGCGAAGCAATGCTTCGAAACCGACAATAGAGCCGTTACTGAGACTCACCTTGGGTTGAAACTTGACTGCAAGCTCCCCGCGCTCGAGAGCATTCGGCAAATCACTTTGTACCCTGAGCTCTCTTTTGGCGGTCTTATCCATCTCTGGCGAGAAAAATCGATAGGTGTTGCCTCTCCCTGTTGTTTTTGCATCGCTACAGGCGATACAGGCATTTTGCAGGATTTGCTCCGCCGTTCCGCCATCAACGCCATGAATTGCGACACCCAGATTGGCCTCCACGTGATAGTCGTTTCCTTCAATCGCAAAGCTGCGATCAAACAGTTTCACAATGCGTCTGACAATCGATGGAATACTCGAGACCTTGTCAATGTCACTTGCCAGGATAACAACGGCGTTATTGTCTATACGAGCAACTGTACTCACATTCTGATGATCAGGGTTTTCAGGCTGCCCTTGAGAAATGATATCCTGGCCACGCAAACTGCTCTTGAGTCTATCTACCATGATCGCGCCCAATTTCATGGCCAGATGATATCCAGCTGCATCAGAAATTTGTTGCAATGGAGCTGTGTCAAGTACCACCACGGCAACCTCGGAGCCAGCAACTCGTGAACGATGAATGGCTTGATCAATGTTATAAAGCAACAATTGACGGTCGACGATAGAAAAATCACTATCCACGATTACTTGCGCACCTTCAGCAGTTCTCAAGTAAAGTTCGCCGTCTTGTCGCTGTGCTGTTGGCGGATCAACAGCCCTGCGAGACTCCCAGCGTGATTCCCAGCGTGACTCCCCGTATGACTCCCCGCATGACTGGGAGACCGAAGCATCACCCCTTGCATCGTGAGATGCACGATCCGGAGCTGGAAGCAAGCCGGCATTTTGCACTTGATCGGCTTGATCAACTTTCACCGCGCCCATGGGAGCCGATTTCCGTTCTTTTACCTGACTGGTTTCCTGCCTGTCAGCTTGCCGATCAGCACCCGCATCATCCACTATTCGATGAATCCCGTCAGCAGTCCAACTGGCTACCAGATTGCGCCCGTTCTCCTTGGCGTAGTAAAGCGCTCGGTCTGCTCTGTCCAGCAGTTCTTGCGGCGAATTCACCTCCGCCGGCAACGCTGCCACACCAAAACTCGCCGTGATCTGAAATTGCTCAAGAAATGATGCATCTTCTCCGTTTTCGACAGAAATCCGAATTTTTTCGGCCATGCGTATTGTTTCTGTCAGGGAACCACCAGGGATCAGGATGCAAAACTCTTCGCCACCAAATCGTCCCACCAGATCAGTGTCGCGAGCATGGGTCTGCATTACTGAAACAAGATAGCAAATCGCTGAGTCCCCCATCGAGTGACCAAAATTATCGTTCACCGATTTGAAGTGATCGATATCAACCATGATGCAACCGAGCGCAGCCTGGCTAAGGTGAGCCTCAGCGAAAATGCTGTCAAATGCTTCGAAGAAGGCTCTTCGATTGAGTACATTGGTCAGCGAATCACGAGTGGCCAGCTGAAACAGCTCGCTATTTTTCCGGGTAATTTCTTGCTGTGTCTCACGCAAGGACGACAAGGCAGTTTCCAGCTCACGGCGTTTCCGCTCAACTTCTGTCAAATCTGACAGAGTGATCAAAACCCCACGAACGGTATTGTCATCTCCGGCAATAGGCGATGTATTGACACCATATCGGAACATCTTTCCAGCGACATTCAGATCCAGAATCTGATCCCGTGGCACTTTTTTTCCAGCCAGTGTCTGCATCCAGGGTAAGTCTGCTATTTCAGCTTTCACATCAGTACCAACACGATGCCAGTTAAGCGAGCTGCTCAGTTTGCCGATCAGCTGAGAAGATTCGACCCCCAATCTATCTGCCAGAGCGGCATTGGCGAACATGATTTGCCCACTGTTATCCAATATCAAAAGCCCTTCTGAAAGGGTATCCAGAGCAGTTCTGACACGATCGGGCAGCACCTGTCCCGGATTCAGCTCTTTCAGTACCTTCCGCAGAAATAGGTAGTAACCCAGGAAGCCGGCCAATGCCATATACAACAACAGCCAAGCCATGTCAGCGCCACCACCGAGTACATGTTGCAGTTTGGCCAGGGGTTTGAACGCATACTCAACCGCGCCGCGAGAACCACTGCGATCAAAGAGTTCAACACGCACTTGGTCCATAGTCGATTCGGCGTCATCGGCAAGCGACCACAAGTTTTCATGATCACCAGCCTGGGCAATCACCATACCGCTCTGATTGACTACGGCAAGAGAATGCAATCGATCCCCGTTTTGCAACACAGAGCGGAGTATCTGCTGCAACTTGATCCTGTCAGTGTCGTCGAGCTCCAGCGAAACCTGCAGCGCAACACTTTCGGCAATAAATTTACGTTGCTCCAGCTCGGCTTGGCGTAAATCCGGATACAGACCCAGCATATCGCACACCAACAACAGCGATATAGTCAACATCGCCAACCCGAAACTGATGCGAGTTAACGGTGAGGATAAAAACTTGAAGAGTTTATCGCTACCTAATCTTTTCAACACACGCAGAGTCATCTTCCAGCCTCGAAAATTTCTTCCACGTTGTCACTGCCCGAATCACCCGCTACCGTCAGGGATTCTGTTGATGCACCCACAATGGGCAGTGGGTCAAGTTGTTTCCACAAGGGAGCAATGGAAAACAAACTGGCCAGCAAGGCTCCACCTCGCAGTACCCAAACCAGAAATCCTGCAGTAATACTCAGCGAGACGCCGATAACCGTTTCAGAAACAATGGTACGGCTGGAGTCTTTGGACAGTGCTTCATCAAGCTGTTCGCGCATCTTTTCGATGCTGCGCATAAAACCACCGTTCTGGGCCTGCCAAATGACTTCTTCAAGCCTGGCTTTCTCTATCTCCACGGGAGAGAGTGATAGCAATGATGCAAGTGGAAAGTCACTGGCGGAATCAGATTTCTCAGTCGATTTACCTTCCAACCGAATATCCGTTGGAGACTCGACCATCAATTGATAGATTTCATTCACACGCATGGGAGGCAATTCTGTCAACAACTGAGCTGCCATCAAGGGTGGTTCGGCAATGCCCTTGTCAGTGGCTTGTATGTTCACCGACAAATCAGTCTGGCTTTCCTCTGCTGCTTCATTTGCCGACTCCGCATCAGCGTCCTGTTCGTCCGCGGATTCTTCGACACTGCCCGGCAAGGCACTACTGTCCGGGAATTCAGTCAACTCTGCCACCTCGATCAGCTCGGTAGGCATGGTTGTATTTATATCCGGCAGATTATTCGTGACCGTTGGCGATACTGCTGGATTAGCTGCAGCTGTCGCAGGTTCGGTGATACCGAGGCTGATGGGCAAGGTCACAATCGAGACCGAGCCATCACCATCATCAACCATAAAGACGAGATCGTCGATGATTCCATTCTCACCATCATGCACGATGCTGACAAGGCCTGCAGCCAGCTGCTGTTGTGTAAAACTCTGTGCTGGACTACCCGCGACCAGAAGACGGGTATTGTCATCAGGGGATTGCAGAGAGAAGACCAATTCGCTGCTGCTATTGTCAACATCATTAGCGTTGATGATCGAAGTATCCAGTGTAAACTCGGTTCCGGGCTCCAACGTGACCTGACCAGCAACCTCAACCGATTCGTTGTCATTGACGGTCTGCACTTCTATCACGCGCGCAGCAGGGTCAGAGATCAGGAAACTGTCACGTACAACAAACTCGACCGTGCGTGGAACCTGGGACGGGTTTTCACTATCACTCCAGAAACGGATATTGCGGAAAGCTTCTTGATATTCTTCTGCACTGGCAGCACCAGAAAGCGTCAATACGCCGGTATCACGATCAAAACCGCCTTCGATGCCGTGAACAGAAAGAAATTCAAGCCGGTCGGCGTCGGGATCGAAACCGGTTTTAATCGTGATTGTGGCACTTTGCAGGTCTTCGCCGGCCGGAGTCAGCACCGTAATAGTAGGTGCTACCACAATCGGTAGCGCATTTTCCACGTAGTTCGCAGCAGCAATCGGCAGGATTTCCAGCTCCGGTGTTTCCACTTCATCGGTAATTTGCACTACGAACAGGACCGAATCTTCAGCACCGGTACCCATCGAGAAATCGTCTACCGACACACTGATATTCAGGGATGGTAAAGCCTCATGATCCAGCTCAACACCGGCACGCAGAAAAAGTTCATTGCCAACCAACTCGAATTTCCCTGCGTCGATGCCCGACAGCAGCAACTGATTGTTGCCGATAGCGTCATCCATAATGACAACATCGGCAATTTTTATTGCTGAATCTGTATTTTGCAACTCGCTGATTGAGGTTATTTGATTGGCAAGCCACAATGAAGGAGGACTATTAACGTCTGTCACCATCAGCTCAAAGAGCTGGGAATCCTCGTAGGTAGTACCCAACACCAGATCATCAACACTGACAACCACTTGAAGAAACGGCTGATTGTCGTAATCAAGTACCGCACCAGCCGCCAGATGTAACTCCTGACCAAGCAAAATAAATTGAGCTGCATCCGGCCCGCTTAGCTGAAAAGCATTAGCGCCCAGTGAATCGTCAACCAGCACGATGTCCGCAAGCTTGATGCTGTTTGTGGTATCGGTATCCTCTGGCAGGGCTGGAACCAGTGACACTATATCGAGCATGGGTGGTTCATTCTGGTTTGTTATATTGACAAGCAGTTGCACCGAATCTTCTGGTGCTGCGCCGATAGACACATCATCAACCAGCACCTCAACCATCAATGCCGGCGAAAGCTCATGATCAAGCTGCACACCCGGTTTCAACTGCAGGCTATTTCCGACTATTTGCATCAACGCCGCATCGGCACCGCCCAGTGTCAGCACATTCGTACCACCGTCAGCATCGTTAATGACGATTGTCGCCAGCTGGATAGCAACACTGGTATCGGAATTCTCGGGGATGAACGCCAGTGTGTTGGTCAGCGACAAGCCGGGAGGGTTGTTGACTGCAATCACTTCGGCAGCCAGCGGCACTGCAGACACGCTCATTACACCATTGGCTATTTCAGTTGCGGTATCGACCTCCACCCGCATTGCACCATCGGTAAAACCACCTGCATAGCCGGAGTCCACTGCATGGACCTGTAGCGAGGGAGCCGGGCCTTGATAATCTGTAGCCGGAACAAACCTGATCAGCTGCGATGACTCAAGTACCAGGGAATTGTTGTTTCCGGGATTCCCGATTGCATGCCATGCATTCCCGTCAGTAGAATACTCCCAGATGCCGGCAGTGGAGATAGGGCTGCTGGCAATGGCAATGCCGGTGAGAACATGCCCGTTGTCAATATCGGCAAACGAACCAGTAAAGAGCGATGATATCGTTTGTCCGGTAGGATTGGTGTCGTTCTCGACCACACTACCCAGAAAGGCAGAACCGATTACCGGATTTTCGTTTACATTGACAACAGAAATCAGGAACTGCCCGGAGTAACTGTTTGCCTCTGAATCCAAAACTGATACGGTAATGGAATGGCTTGTGTTCTGCTCGAAGTCTATTTGTGATGCATCCAGAAGAGTAATTTCACCTGTCAGACTATCAATCGCAAACCTGCCGTTGGAATCACCACCTGGTGACATGGAATAAGTAAAAATGCTGTCGTCCACATCCAGAGCGGTAACAACGCCAATAGAAAATCCATTGGTTTCACCCTCGGCAACCGTCAGGGCCTGCGATCCAATGACAAGATCAAATGGCGGGTCATTAATCGGTGTCACGGAAATAGACACTGTGGCCTGGTCGGTCAGGCCCGCCGCATCACTTTGCTGATAGGTAAAGTTGTCCTGTAGCGTCTCGGAACCGTCGTGCTGATAGGAAAAACTACCATCAGGATTCTGCACCAGCACACCGTATTGCGGCATGCTGAGCAAGGATAATGTGGTTATATCTCCATCGGGATCTAGATCATTGGATGTGATATCGGCGACCAGCAATCCACCTTCATCAACGGAATAGACATCATCTTCAGCAACAGGCGCATCGTTTAACGCAATAATTGAGGTGGTAATCATGGCCGGTGCGGCGCTGACAGCTGAGCTTGAAGAGGCCGGAAAGACGTCCGCTCCCTGCAAACTGCTGCCGTTGGTGAACAAGCCGGTATAAGTATTATCCAATGCATGGAACACCAGCGCTCCCGGAACACCGGAAAAGTCAGCCGCAGGATCAAATCTCAGCAAGGTTGAGGCAGATAAGGCCAGTGTTGGTGGCTGTCCGTTCAATTGCACTGTCAGTTGCACAGCGTGCCACGATCCATCCGCCGCTTGATACTCCCATTGACCCTCGGATGCAATGGCATTGTTTCCTGTGATCACAATACCGGCAAGTGACGCCCCGGTATCGATATCGGAAAACACGGGTCCCACCAAGCTTGCAATACTTTGACCTTGGGCAGATTGGGTATCTTCCACAACGGGTGGCAATGGAGCATCAGTCACCAAAGGTTGATCATTCAGATCAATCACATTCGCTGTCAGAGACACCGCTGTCAGACTGGCCGTATTGTTGACATGCCCATTGGTAACGTCGATCCCGATCGGTAGCAAGCCGCTGCTGAATGGTCCGGAATAGTTTGAATCCAACGCATGCACAGACAAAGCGGGTGCGCTTCCATTAAAATCTGCAGCCGGCAAAAACCGAATGTAGTCTGTATTAGCCAGTACCAGCGCATCAGACTCACTGCGAGTCAGCATGTCAAACCAGTCGTTTCCGTTATTTGAAAACTGCCAG
>CALFCE010000303.1 GCA_937951215.1 uncultured Granulosicoccaceae bacterium | reverse complement strand
CAACAGGAAACTATTCCAGAATGGTTGGGTTAACCAGGTGATTGGCTGCTCGCCACCAAGAGACAAATAGATCGCATTCAGTACACCTATCTGGTCTTGATCTACAGGCCTGGTGTCGTACACCAGTTTCCAGATGACAGCTGCACCGACAAAGGAAATAGCCATCGGCATAAAGATCAAGGATTTGGCCAGATTACCCCAGCGTACACGGTCAGAGAGCTGGGCTGCCAGCAAACCGAACGCGGTGGATAACGCTGGCACAAACAACAACCACAGCAAGTTGTTTTTCATTGCTTCCCAGAACTTCGGTTCCCCGAACATCTGCTGGTAATTGTCCAGGCCAACGAATTGGGATTGATTATTGGGTAATCGTTCTGTCAAAGACAGTCGCAATGTTTCGAAGACAGGGTAAGCCAGATAAAGGCTTAGGGCAGCCAGCGCAGGAAAAAGAAAGAGCCAGGGTCGAATCAGGTTGGCCCGGTTAATATTCCGGCCTGCGTTTGGCCCAGATGGTGGACAAAGAACCTTGTCAAGAAACTGGTTTGAGAAATAAAAATAGGCGACACATCCTCCGACACCTATCGCGATTGTCAATAACCCCTGAATTGCCGGATGCATAAACCCTCCCTTTCGTGAGCCGTCTGAACCTCGCTCAATCCCGGTGGGAACGCAGAGCGCGTTCCCACCTGTGATGAGATCGTTTAAACGATGCTACTTCAACGCATCCCAACTGTCCTGGATACCTTTGGCCACTTCATCTGCCGGCTTGCCACCCGCATAATCAACCATTCCGGTCCAGAAGGAACCAGCACCTACACCACCCGGCATAAGATCGGACCCATCGAAACGGAAAGTCGTTGCACCCAGCAGGATTTCACCCAAACCACGCAAGGTATCTGAAGAATACATCGCCGTATTGGCACCTTTGTGCGGTGTCAGGAAACCGGTTTGCGCCATCCACACCTCGTGAGCAATCGGCGAACGCAGGAATTTTACAAATTCCTGGGCAGCCGGGCTGTCTTTAGTGATCGCAAACAAGGTACCCGCTCCCAACACCGGAGAACCCAAGTCTTTGCCGGCATATGCAGGGAAGTAAAAGAAATTGGCATCTTCGCCCATTTCGGTTCCTTCAGGGAAGAAGGCTGGAATGAAAGAAGCCTGACGGTGCATGTAGCACTGTGGAGGTGAAGAAAACAAACCTTTTGGGCTGTCGCGGAAATCTGTGGACGCTACCACTCCGGCACCACCAGCAACATATTTATCGTTTCGGGCGAAGGCGCCAAACTCATCTATGGCAGCTACAACACGCTCATCGGTAAACGGGATTTCATTGGCAACCCATTGGTCGTAAACATCTGCTGGCTGGGTGCGCAGCATCATATCCTCTACCCAATCGGTTGCAGGCCAACCCGTGGCCCCACCTGAACCCAAACCGATACACCACGGCGTACCGCCATCTTCAACGATCTGATCAGTTAGGGCTTTGAGATCTTCCATGGTTGTGGGGATTTCATAGCCAGCATCCTCGAAGTTTTCAGGTGAATACCAAACCAGTGATTTAACATCAACTTTGTAGAAGAATCCGTAAAGATTGTCTTTGCCGTCCCCATCAGCATAGGTACCCAAATCAACCCACGATTGACCCGCCGAGTAATTTTCACGGATCCAGTCGCCGGTATCTTCAGCCAGAGGTGTCAGGAAGCCGCGCTTTGCCATATCAGCTGCCAAGCCGGGTTGCGGAAATACAGCAACATTGGGAGCAGAACCTGCTTCAGCGTCGATCATGATCTGTTGTTCGAAACTGTCCGAACCCGAGTATTTGACATCAGCGCCAGTGGCTTCTGCAAAGTAGGCCAACACACTCTCAACCACTTCCTGGTCAGGCCCCAGCCATGGACCAAAAATCGTTAATTGCTCACCAGACAGATCAACTTTTTTGACCTCATCATAGCTTGCCCAGTTAAAGTCCCCCTCGCCTGGAGCAAACTTCAGATCCGCGGCTGTTGCCGCAGAAGTTGCCATGACCGCAGCTGTAACGCCCGCAGCCAGAGCGGTTTTCATTAGATTTTTCATTCTTCCTCCAAATCTGATTGCAAGCGCTTGCGAATGGGTTCGATTGACCCAAAAGACCAAATCCAAAGCGCCTTGGATTTTCGAGTATTCATCAGCACTTAATGCCTGTCAAGGCAAAAGTCCTAAATTTATGGGCTTTTGGGTAGCTTTGTACCAATATACTCTTGCAGGCGATGGCAGCTTAACGGCCAAACCGCAACTGATACGATGAAATATCCGAAGCGTTTTGAATAATTTTGACCCACCGTTGAATCTGTGATCATATTCTCTGCCTATGAATCTTAAAGAGCTATCAGAACACTTGGGGTTATCACAGACCACGGTCAGCCGTGCGCTGAACGACTACCCCGAAGTCAGCGAATCCACCCGTCAGCGGGTCAAACAAGCCGCTGCGAAAGGCAACTATCGCCCGAATATGCGAGCGATGAGTCTTGCAACCGGCAAAGCAATGACCATTGGCCATGTTATTCCGGTCGAGTCGAGTAGCGATGTTGTGAACCCCATTTTTGCGGAGTTCGTGGCCGGGGCGAGCCGGACTTATTCGCAACGAGGCTATGAGTTGATGCTGACCATCGCTGAGGCGAAAAATGAAGAATCCATCTATCGCGGGATTGTTGCCAAACGCGCTGTGGACGGCGTGATGCTGCACTCCCCAAAGCGCGATGACCCAAGACTCGCTTTGCTTGATGAAATAGGCCTGCCCTTTGTGGTGCATGGCCGCGTCTGCGATAGCAACCAGCAATACAACTGGATTGATATGGATAATCAGGCAGCGTTTCAGCAGGCGACACAATTATTGTTGGATCTGGGGCATCACAGAATTGCACTGATCAATGGACAGGAAACACTCAGCTTCGCCTGGCTGAGACGTCTGGGCTATCTCGAGGCACTGCATGCCAGCAACATAACCGAAGATCCGGAACTGATGACATCAGCTGATCTGACCGAAACCTATGGCTACCAGACAACACAAAAGATGCTATCGCGAAAATCCCCGCCCACGGCAATCCTCGTTTCGTCGTACATCGCGGCACTGGGAGTTCGACGTGCAATTGGCCAGGCAGGCTATCGCATTGGCAAAGACATTTCGGTGATAACCCACGATGACGAACTGTCGTACTTCGACAACGGCGGTGCTGTCCCTCAGTTCACATCAACTCGATCGTCTGTCCGCGAGGCAGGGATACGCGCTGCTGAAATGCTGCTTCAGCAAATAGACAAGCCCTCACTGGCGGCCCAAACCCAGATGGTAGAAACAAAATTGACTTTGGGATCCTCAACCGGACCCTGCCCCGGCTAACCTTGCAATCAGGCCGCAATCAGAATTTCGTTAACAGTGTGATCCGTGCGCAGGCAAAGGATAAAAAAACCCTAACGGCCATGGTCAATTTGAGCTTCACGGCGAGGCCCACACAAACACGACCGCAAGCGTTACGACCGAGATAGCAGTGGTCACCACTACGGTAGCGGCGGATCGTTGCACATAAACACTGTAGCGTTGTGCGACCACAAACAATAGCGCTCCGGTAGGTAGTGCTGCCAGGATGACAGCTGTGTCCAGCCAGAAATCCTGCAGATCAAACACATATCGCCCGACCCACCAGGTAATCAACGGGTAGATCAACAATTTCAGC
>CALFCE010000302.1 GCA_937951215.1 uncultured Granulosicoccaceae bacterium | reverse complement strand
AACCGAGCTGGCGACCCTGTGGTTGCAACAGGGTCGCCGCGAACTACTCACTATCGTGCCACGCCACCCGGAGCGTTCGGCGTCCATAGAAAATGCTCTGAAATCTGTCAACGCACGCGTCTCGGTGCGCAGTCGCAATGAACCACTCGAACAGGACACGAATATTCTGCTGGCTGACACCCTTGGTGAGCTACCGGCTTTCTACCAGCATGCAAACGCGGTTTTCGTCGGTGGGTCCCTGATAACCAGGGGCGGACACAATATTCTTGAGGCCGCGCGTGCACACTGTGCCATCGTAGTGGGGCCGCACATGGATAATTTCATTGAAGAATTGGCACTTCTGCAACAAGCCGGGGGCATCAGTCTGCAGCACAATGCCGAGGGTGTAATCGAGCAGTTGGTGAAGCTACTGGACGATCCCACGGAGGCCGAGAGGTTGGCAACCAATGCCAAAGATGCGACCTCGGGTATGCAGTTTATAGGTGAGACTTATCTGGAGCATCTTGGCCCTTGGCTGCAGAAACCCGCTCTGTAGCAAGTCGCCAGCCTTAATCCATTTTCACGGGCGAAATTTTCTGGCTCGGACTTTCCCGGATTCGGCTGTCACACCGTCAGCATAGGCTTCGGTGAGCCACTGCCAGTGGCTTTGATCAAACGCCTGAATTTGACCGGCCTTTTTCAGCTTTTGCAGCGAATGCCTGAGTCGGTCCAGGTTATCCATTTTCCAGTGCTGCGACCCACTCCCACGAATTCTTCCGCGATCGAAATCTATCAGATACCAATGCCCCTGCTGGTCTTGCAAAATATTCGATGCATTCAAATCTGCATGGAACACTGACGCATCGTGAAAAGCTCGCAGGGTTTTACCCAGCAATTGCCATGCTTTTATATCAAGGGAGGTATCTGCCAGTCGGCTTTTCAAGCTCTGCGCATCGCTAATCAATACCGTCAGCATTTTCGCCCGGTACCAGAGCGCTCGCCTATCCACCCACACAGCATAAGGTTTCGGCGCTGGTAAACCCAGCTCATCAAGCTTGATCAGCAAATCAAACTCGCGCCAGCAACGGGTGCCTTGCAAGCCAGTCCAGAGGTAGTGATCTTTGTTCACACGGGCTGGCAGGCCACCACGCCGGTAGGTTTTAAGCACCAGCTGCCAGTTGCGGTGAGAGATAAACCTTACCTTGCCTCGCCCCTCTTCGAGAGTCGCAACCAGTTTCTGGTTATCTACAAGCCACTGTGCATCAAAAAGCCGCTGATCGAATGTTGCAGCAGCCTCATCTGAACATCGAAAGTATGAGACGGTGCCTTCACCCTTGTTGCGAACAGGTCCGTCAAATGATGACGCAGTCTTGCGCGGCACAGACCCTACGCAGAGTTTTGACTGGGTGGGTTGGCAGCAGTTACGAGCCGGTATTGAGTTCCACAGTAGGGACAACTCGCTTCACCGGATTCTTCAATCGGGATAAATACCCGTGGATGCGAACCCCAAAGTTCTCCGTCAGCCACCGGACAATGCAGCGGCAGATCCTGTTTCGTTACCTCAATGGCTGCTTGTGAGTTAGTGGTGCTCATAGTGAGATTCTCTGTTGGGTTCTACCGCTCAAAACAGGCCTGTTTATATATAGGTTAACCATTGCGACTGATTGCTATTGCGCCCTTCGACGGTATCAAAAAAGAGCTGCTGCAGCTGTTTTGTAATCGGCCCACGCTCACCTGAACCGATAGAACGATTGTCAACTTCCCTGATCGGAGTTACTTCAGCTGCAGTACCACTGAAAAAGGCTTCATCACAAATATAAACTTCATCTCGAGTAATGCGCCTCTCTACAACATCGATACCGATATCTGCGGCCAGCTGCATAATGGTATTGCGGGTTATTCCATCGAGAGCTGAAGTTAAATCAGGTGTATAGATAACCCCTTTGCGAACAATAAAGATGTTCTCGCCACTACCTTCCGCGACATAACCTTCGTTGTCCAGAAGCATGGCTTCATCATAACCATCAGTAATTGCCTCTTTCAGTGCCATCATTGAATTGATGTACTGACCATTGGCTTTGGCCTTGCACATCGCTATGTTGACGTGATGTCTGGTGAAAGAAGAGGTCTTGATACGAATACCTTTTTCCAGATTTTCAGCACCAAGGTAGGCCCCCCATTCCCAGGCAGCAATCGATGCGTGGACGGACAGATTATCTGCCCGCAAGCCCATACCTTCAGATCCGTAAAAACACATGGGTCGCAGGTAGGCCGATTTTAAATTGTTGGCGCGCAACACATCTATTTGTGCCTGATTGATGACATCGTGGGTAAAAGGGATATCCATGGCCATAATCTTGGCAGAATCAAACAGGCGACGCGTATGATCCTGCAAACGGAAAATAGCCGGGCCCTTGTCGGTTTCGTAGGCGCGAACACCTTCAAAAACTCCCATGCCGTAGTGCAATGTATGGGTCAGCACGTGAACCTTGGCATCACGCCAGGGCACCAGCTTGCCATCCATCCAGATCTCACCATCACGATCATCAAACGACATTTCTTGTTTCCTGATTTATGCCGGGACCGAATGCGGATTTAAGCATCATCCCGAACGAGTTATTCCTGATTTTTATTAGCTTGCCTGGACACTGTGCTGTTCAGTCTGCGCTGCAACAAGCGGACGCACTTCACATTCCCGGTACTTCAACCACCCAGTACGTCAGCTACCCCGTAGGTCAGCTACCCAGTACTTCGATTACCCAGCACCGACTCCCAGATCTCGGAGACTCTGCCCCGCAAACCCGCTAGAGTTTCAGAATCTGCAACCACGGCTTTACTTTCTTGTAATGCAGCCCTGTGAACGTAGCGCCGGTACTCCAGATACGCTGTTTCAAGCGACTCAACATGCTCGCCCTGTATCAGGCTCAATTTGCGGGCCGCACCGAGTATACTCAAATTATCGGTGTATTCCAGCAACGCAGGGTGTTTGCTGGCATACGCCAGCACGGTATATTGAACCATAAACTCTATGTCGGCAATACCGCCACGATCGTGCTTCAGATTGAACCAGCCAGGCTTTTCGAGCCCGAACTCCGCATGCATCCGATCCCGCATGTTAGCTACCTGCTCGGCAACTTCCGACTCGTTTCGAGTATCGGCCAGTACCGCACTGCGAATAGTCGCGAAAGCGGAACGAGTGGCTTCAGAACCCACCACCACCCTGGCTCGGACAAGCGCCTGATGCTCCCAGGTCCACGCGTTTTCTCGCTGGTATTGCTCAAAGGCTGTCAGGCTGCTGACCAGCAGGCCGGACTGGCCATTGGGACGCAGCCGGGTATCAATTTCATACAGCACACCTGCCGGCGTCAAAGTATTAATAAAATGAACGATCTTTTGTGCCAGACGGCCAAAGTAAACTTGACTATCCAGCGGTTTATCACCATCTGACTGCTGCAATTCACCGCTGCTGTCATGCAGAAAAACAATATCCAGATCTGATGCATAGGTGAGCTCGGCACCGCCCAACTTGCCATAAGCAACAATTGCAAACTCGGGCTTGCGTACCTTTTTACCGATCTTGCAAACCGGCTGACCATGCCGCTGCAACATGTCCTGGCTGACCAGATCACAGACTGCCTGCAGCGCGATCTCCGCGATCCAGCTCAGGCAGTCGCTGACCTCGGTCAATCGCAAGTGGCCTTGCACCTCGGCAACAGCCACACGCATCACATTCGCTTGCTTGAAGTGTCGAATCGCATCCATTTGCACATCAAGATCTTCAGCATCGATGCGTTTGAGCACAAATCGCATGTCGGCTTGCAGAGATTCCCGGTCAGGTAGGTGCTCGTCATGGGAATAGTCAAGCAATTCATCAATGACTATCGGGTGTTGGGTGACAAATTCTGCTATCCATGAACTGCGGGAAAAAAGCTCGACCAGCAACTGAAGCGCCTTGGGACGTTCCAGCAGTATTTGCAAATACACACTGCGGCCGGCAACCGCGCGCACCAATCCGAGTAGACGGTTAAGGGTATCGTCCGGATTGTCACCAGCCAATGCCGATACCACAATCAGCGGTACCAGTTGATCGACCCGCTTTTGCGCAACCGGGGTCAAATTGGCATAGAGTACTCCGGATTTGAGTTGGCCCAACGCTTCCAGAATCAGGCTGGCATCATCAAATTTTTCGGCAAAGGGTAGTGCCTGAACCGATGAAAGTGCTTCCGAACCTGATTGCTGTTGGGGAGTGTCCGCAGCCTGTTGATGCCCATCACTATCCGCGTGGAGCTGCATATCACGGGGATGTCGGGTCAAGACAAGATCTGACCAAAACTGTGACCACAGATCGTATTCTTCCATTCTGTCTTCACCGGCCACAGTGCTGCGCTGCCCTGCCCCTGCCTTTTCCAGTGTAATCGTGGGTGCGGGATGTTGAGCCGTATCGTTGGCCGTTTTTTCATCATCTGCAGCATCGACCGTCTCGATACTGAACAACTCGGAGAAAACCCGATTAACATTGGCCCGATGGGTATCCAGAGAGGCAAAAAAAGGCTCTTCAGACTCAAACCCCATTGCATACCACAGTCTGCAACGTTCGGCCTCGGCTTCGGGTAGAACATGTACCTGTTCATCAGTCATCATTTGCAGGCAATTTTCGGTACGGCGTAAAAAATCATAAGCTGCAAGCAGGCTGTCAACATCACCCTCCGGTAACAGTTTCAGCTCGCGCAGGAGTTCCAACACCGGAATGATTTGCCGGGTCTGGAGTGCGGGTTCGCGTCCTCCGCGAAGCAACTGGAACGCCTGCCCCACGAACTCGATTTCTCTAATGCCCCCGTATCCGGTTTTTATATTGGCCTGCTGGCCTTTTTTCTCTAATTGAGCTGCAATCTTCAACTTGAGTTCACGCAAGGATTCGAATACGCCATAGTCGAGATAACGTCGATAGATAAACGGTTTCAGCAATTCCATCAAAACCTGTCGATGCGCATCATTGGCCAACAGCACGCGCGCTTTTATCATTGCGTACCTTTCCCATTCTCTGCCCTGAGTCAGGTAGTAATATTCCAACCCTTCAAAATTCATCACGACCGGGCCACTATCTCCAAACGGCCGCAAACGTAAATCGACGCGAAAAACAAAACCATGCTCGGTTGTCTTGTTCAACAACTTGAAGAATAGTTGGGCCTGCTTTCTGAAAAATTCCTCATTACTGATCGACTTTTTTCCGTCTGTTTCACCAGCGGAGGCGTATGTCAGGATCAGATCAATATCGGAAGAAAAATTTAATTCACGACCTCCAAGCTTGCCCATGCAAATGACAATCAGCTGCTGTTCGACACCGGACTCGTCACGCGGAATCCCGAAACGAATTTGCAACACCGTAGCGGCAAACCGGCAGGCAGCCTCAATGCAGGCGTCAGCCAGATCACTGAGACTGTGTAATGTATTTTCGGTGGAAGCCAGACCGGACAGATCGCGCCAGGCGATCCGTACCATCTCATGACGCCGGAACAGACGCATGGATTCCATAAAGGCGCTCTCACTGTCGGCATCCGTTTCGGTAACATCTGGCAGCAACGCCATGGCACGCTCCCGATAAACCTGTGGTGGATAGTTTTCCTCCAGCGCAGCGCCGCCAAGCCGCACAAGCAACTGCGGATCCTGCTTGAGTTCACGCGCAATAAACGGGCTGCAGGCCATGATCTGCGCCAGCCATTCCGCCTCAGGCAGCAACGAGTTTGCAGTAGCGGCTGGTGTGACATCCGAGGCTGAAGTCTTGCGCTTTTTGCCGGCTCTTTTGCCAGCTACCGCAGGTTCCGATCCTGATTTGACGGGGACCAGTTCACGGATTAGCGCTTGCGCCTCAGTCAGTGCATCTGTCCCGAGAATTGCTGGTATTTCACCACGCTTGGTCATTTGTATACTTTAGCATCTGGCTCCTTTACCATTTGATTGACCGGCGGGTCATGCTTGCATTGGCGACCCGATTCCGCATCAGTCCCGGGCATACGGGAACATAGCTTAAATTGAGTACTACAGTTTGAATACCAGGGAACAACTAAACCTGACCCAAGTCTGTGTGAGCTTGCAGGGCAAGCGCATCGTTGAAGACTTTAACCTGACTGTCAATCGTGGTGATATCGGCTGCCTCGTCGGTCCCAGCGGCTGTGGCAAGACAACACTGCTCAGAACCATAGCGGGTTTTGAGCATCCCGACAGCGGCACAATTGAGTTAAACGGGCAGGTAATCGCAGACGCTGAGCATTCCACTAGCCCGGAATCACGCAACGTTGGCATGGTGTTTCAGGACCTCGCGCTATTCCCACACCTCAATGTACGCAAAAATATTGCCTTCGGCATGCGTGAAAAACAAAAAAAAGAAAAAGATGAGCGTGTGGATGAGTTATTGGATTTGGTCAACATGGCGGAATATGCCAATAGCTTGCCACACGAGCTCTCTGGAGGGCAGCAACAACGGGTAGCATTAATCAGAGCGATGGCACCTCGCCCGGATCTATTACTGCTCGATGAACCCTTCAGCAGCCAGGATACCGAGTTGCGAGTGCAACTGGCTCACGAAGTCCGCGATATCCTGAAGCGCGACCAGATTACCGCCATTTTGGTGACACACGATCAACACGAGGCCTTTGCCATTGCTGACCGCATTGGTGTTGTTTGCCACGGCCGATTACGCCAGTGGGATGCAGCCTTCGATTTATACCACCGGCCAGCGGATCGTTTTGTCGCCGATTTTATCGGTGAAGGCGTGTTTATCTGCGGTAACACCATCGATCATCGCAACATTCAAACCGAGCTCGGCATGATAGAAGGTGAGTTATCGATGCAGTTTGAATCCGGCACACAGATAGATCTGCTGGTGCGGCCAGATGACATTATTCACGATGATGATAGCCCTACCAAGGGGACTGTTATTGCGAAGGACTTTCGCGGTGCCGGACATCTCTACACATTGCGTATGCCCGGCAGCACACGTTTGCTCTGTCTGGCTCCCAGCCATCACGATCACCAGGTAGGTGAGAGTATTGGGGTCAGATTGAGGCTGGATCACCTGGTTATTTTCGAACGCTAGCTTTCTGTACTTGATCTGGCGTAAATATCCGCTGCGCCATCCTCCCAGGTTTTGAAATATTTCAGTTTCCAGAAGTATTGAGCCTGGCACACGGCAACGGAACGCTCGATAGCCTGATTCATTTTGGTGGCGTTTTCAACATCATCATCAACGGGGTAATCCTCCACCACCGGCAATATCGTTACCACAAAACGCTGCTGTGATGCGTCGTAATGTGAAAATACCGGCACCAAAGCCGCATCAACCTTGCGTGCAATCCTCGGTAACATGGTCA